>NZ_MNQY01000146.1:0-15608 GCF_001915675.1 Parabacteroides sp. merdae-related_45_40
TCGCTTAGCCTAGCTAACCTCATCCTCGCTATCACTGAAACTACCTCATCATCATGTTAACTGCCGACCTTCTCGCTCGAATGCGGGTGCAAAAGTAATCCTTCTAATACTAACTTCCAAATGTTTTGAAAACTTTTTTTTCGTTACGCTCTGGATACAAATACTCTATCTTTAAGGTACGTAAGAAAAAATATTGGGATATTATCATGATAAAAAAGGAAAAGTTCCTTTCACCTTCGCCCGAAAAAGTGTGATTTAAGTGATCGCAAAGATTTTCTTTCCGGAGCAAAATCAATCAAACACTGGTCAACCAGTCATTCTTGAACGTATTCGGAAAAGCAGCCGCTTTCCTACTAATAAAAAAGGAGAATGCATCCACACGGACACATCCTCCTTCTTCTCTTATAAACTATATACTCTCTATGTCAACTATTCAAGAACGATCACTTTATATTTCGGAACTAAAATCTTCATGATAGTCCAACCTATCAAATAAGCGACGGCACATACGCAGAAGATAATGAAATAGCCGGCAGGCTTGCCAGTGAAGCCCATAAATGTCATCTGAGTAGCATCTGCATAAACAAACAGATTCCCGGCCACTTTCTGCAAGATCATGGAACCGACACCACCGGCCATACCTCCGATACCCGTAACGGTTGCAATAGCCGATTTCGGAAACATGTCACCGACAGTAGAGAAAATATTGGCAGACCATGACTGGTGAGCTGCACCACCGATACCAATCATGATAACCGGAAACCACGGAGAAATCGTACCCAACGGCTGCGCCAACAGTACCAACAAAGGAAAGAAAGCAAAAATCAACATCGCTTTCATACGAGCGGCATATGGGTTCATTCCACTTCGGTTAATAAAAATCGTCGGCAGTTTACCTCCGTAAATAGACAACATCGTGATGGCATACAAAGTAAAGATCAACCCCATGCCCAACGGATCGGAGGTCTTGATACCGAACTGCGTATTCAGATAAGAAGGAGTCCAAAAAAGGAAAAACCACCAAACCCCGTCCGTCATGAATTTACCGACAACAAAGGCCCAAGTCTGTTTAAACGTGAAACATTGCAGGAAACCGATCTTCTTCTCGTGTTCTTCTTCGACGACGACAATGTCTTTTTCGTTCTTATCCTGTTCAATATACTCCAACTCGGCTTTATTCACATGTTTGCTCTTGTCCGGGGTCGTGTACATGAATACCCACAAACCCATCCAGACAAAACCGAGCGCACCGATCACGATAAAAGCCATTTCCCAACCCCAAGCTTTTGCCAACAAGGGAATAGAGATAGGAGCGACCAAAGCCCCAATAGAAGCACCGGCATTGAAGATCGAAGTCGCATAAGCACGGTCTTTCTTTGGAAAGTATTCAGCCGTAACCTTGATAGCAGCGGGGAAGTTACCTGCTTCACCCAATGCCAGAATACAACGGGCAGCCAGAAAGAAATACATACTCACGGTTGCCAATATCACAACAACATCTCCTGTCGCTGCAATCAATTCGGCTGCACTATTCATTCCGACATAATGTTCGGTTGCAATACCACAACCGGCATGGAGACAGGCTCCGAACGACCAAACACCGATAGCCCAAAGATATCCTTTCTTCGTACCCATCCAGTCGATAAAACGGCCGGCAAACAGCATACAGATTGCATACACAATTGAGAAAACTGATGTTATCGTACCGTAATGGGATTCATCCCAATGGAACTCCGGTTTGATAAATTCATCCCAGGTCAAAGAAAGAACCTGGCGATCGAGGTAATTCACTGTTGTTGCAAAAAATAACATCGCACAGATTGTCCATCTGTAATTTGTCATTTTCTCACTTGCTTTTTGAAATGTGTTCATGATATTAATATTCGTTTTTCATAATACGGGGCAAATATAAGGCATTTTTTTTGTTCTACACAAGTTTGTGTGTGCGAATACACGAAGTATTTTTATTTCTTTCACATCCCACCCCTGATTCTTAGAGGTTTGATTTGCATAAAATAAGCATTTTATGTACGTTTGCCCCTCCAATGTAAACTTTATAAATACCATGATTATTATGAAAAAGATTATTTATCTGGTACTTCTGTCCCTGATAACCGGTCTGGTCGCCCAGGCCCATGAAAAAACAGGCGAATGGAACGGATGCGACCGCTACGATTTCACCTTCAAGGATCGCCAGGCAACCATTGTCGTTCCTAAAAAAGCAGCCAAAGGAAATCCGTGGATCTGGCGTCCGGCATTCTTCGATGCTTTTCCAAGCGTGGACAAAGCGTTACTGGAAAAAGGGTTCCACATTGTTTATTACGATGTAACTCATCTATATGGAAGTCCAAGGGCAGTTTCTCTGGGTACCGAATTCTATGAGAATATGACGGATCTTTATAATCTTTCCGAAAAAGTCACGCTGGAAGGATTCAGCCGCGGCGGTTTGTTCGTCTTCAACTGGGCGGCTCAAAATACAGAGAAAGTGGCTTGTATATATGTAGACGCTCCTGTTTGCGACGTGTTTAGCTGGCCGGGAAGAAAAAACACGGCTTTGTGGAATGATCTGTTGAAGGAATGGAACCTGACAGATGCAGGAATGGAACATTTCAAAGGGAACCCGATCGACAACCTCGCCCCGATTGCAGCCGCAGGTATACCGATCATCAGTGTATGTGGCGACAGCGATCAGACCGTCCCCTACAAGGAAAACATGGATGTCGTACGTTCGCGCTACCTTGCGGCAGGAGGTCCGGTGGAAGTTATCCTAAAGAAAGGGTGCGACCATCATCCACATAGTTTGGACAATCCGGAACCGGTAGTAGACTTCATCCTTCGCCAGCAGCCGGAGTACGAAAAGTATATACATTACAATGTACGTGGCAGCTTGCAAAACTCGTTCCGTAAATTCGAGAAAGAACGCCGGGCGCGGGTTGCCTTCCTGGGAGGTTCCATCACGGAAATGGACGGATGGCGCAATATGATAGAGCGACAACTACAGCAACGTTTCCCTTATACACAGTTCGAATGGGTAGAAGCAGGCATCGGTTCGACCGGGACGACTCCGGGTTCCTTCCGCCTGCAACATGACATCCTTTCGAAAGGGAAAGTCGACCTTCTTTTTGTTGAAGCCGCCGTAAACGACGACACGAATAGATTCAGCGCCCTCGAACAGGTACGCGGCATGGAAGGGGAAGTGCGCCATGCTTTGGAAAGCAACCCGGAAATGGATATCGTCATGTTGCATTTCATCTATGACCCGTTTATCCCGATGATCGCCCGCCGCCAGATGCCGGATGTTATCCTGAATCACGAACGGGTGGCGAATCACTATCTTATTCCTTCGATTAATCTCTGCCAGGAGATCGGCGAACGGATGCAAAACGGCGAATTTACCTGGGATGAGTTCGGCGGCACTCATCCGAAACCTTTCGGCCATAAGTTTTATGCTGCCGCTATCGGCCATCTTTTCGACGAGATGTGGAAAGGAGTTTCGCCGGAAGGGACAATTGCGGCACACGACATTCCGGCCAAGCCGCTGGATGCCTACAGTTATTATAACGGAGACTTCATCGCTCTCGAAAAAGCCCACTTGAACAAAGGTTGGAAATTAGTAGACAACTGGCATCCCGACAACAAGGCCGGCAAGCGGAACGGCTTTGTCGATGTTCCTATGTTAGAAGCTACACGTCCAGGAGACCGACTAACACTGGATTTCCGGGGGAAAGCGATCGGTATTTTCTGCGTCAGCGGACCTTCTGCCGGAATCTTGGAATATAGTGTCGACGGCGCCCCGTTCAAAGAACTGGATACTTTCACTGAATGGAGCCACAATCTTTATATTCCCTGGGTCTACATGCTGGAAACGGAACTGAAAGACACGGATCACAAACTGGTTCTCCGCATATCAAAAAAGAAGAACCCCGCCTCACAGGGAACGGAATGCCAGATACGAAATTTCGTGGTAAACGGCAGATAAAGATTCTCCATTCGACAAAAAGAAGACCTTCTTCTTACATAAGTTTTCGAAAAGGACTATCATACTATCATAATTCGAATATATCTATTGAATATCAATAAGTATAGGAATGATAGTAGCAAATTTGACTATCATGCTACTATCATTCCACAATCATAGTTGTCTGCCACTTTGGGATTTTTCCAAAAGAAACGGACTAATTTAACTAAAAACAGGCAGATCTATTCACAAATACCCTCGTTTTAACAAGATTCCACCCCCATCTGTACAGTCGCAGGACCTGGATATGAAAGGTGGTGAGACCCGGATGTCAAGAGAGACAAGTAGGTAATTACTTTAAAATAAGTCATATGCTTTCGAAAAAAATGTGCTTGTTTTATGATAGCATGATTATAGGAAAAGCAACTTTCATACCATCTATCATTCTACGCTCATTGATTTTTAATGAATTGACAACAAATCATGATAGTATAAAGGTAGTTTTCGCAAAAGAAATCTGCATAGAGACAAAGGGATATTTGCCATCAAGAGCAAAGACTGATATCTTCATCCAAGACATTTTCAAAATCGTGATAGATCTAGCATCATGTATTCGGTTGGATATCATCCCAGTCTGCACCGCCATTCGCTCCGATAATCCAATTAAAGGCATAATGCCGTTCCATGACAACGTCCCCATTCAGCGAAGCAGGAGCTTCTTTTCCATGAACTCGTGCTTCCACACAAGCCCAATCATACCGAAGTGTAATATCGGCAGCATCCAATATTTCGGACTGCGAACGGGAGAAACCTTTCGAAAGCAATCCACCGATACCTTTATGTTGCCAGAAAATAGCAGCCAAAACAGGGACATCAATAATCTCAGACGGATAAGGCAAATCATCCACAACACCTGCCGCCCAAAGCAAAACACCTGCACATTCATAGCGCCATCCGAACAGAATACATTCCTGTTCTTCCGGATCAGGATTATCGATATAAGCAGCTTCGGCCGGTGACAGGTAAGATTCCACCTCGTACAACTGTTCCATCTTATTAAAATAGAACAGGGCTTCTTCCCGTCCCGAACCTCCCGAAAGCATGACTTCCGAATAGACAGCAACGGCAAACAACGCGGCGGCACGTTGCACCATCTCCTTCCGGCTTCTCAAACGGGCTTCACTTTCCAATGCTTCACTACGCAAATATTCCATATAAGGGACATGTTTCTCTTCGAGCAACGCAATCGAACGCAAACGTCTTTCCACATCAGCCTGAGTTTCTTCCTGGTAGTTCTCGTCCAATAAATCGGCATTCCCGACCGGGATAAATTCGGTCAACTGACTTTCGCCTTTGGCAGAGAAGAGGAGTTTCCCTTCACCGGTAAAGATCTGCATGCTCGGATAGAGCAGAAAACCGTTCACGTCTCCGGCAATCTCGAATAAACGGTTCAGGATATAGTTCGTCCGGTCTTCATTGTCGTTCAGATCGAAAGTGATCCCAGTCACACAGTTGAACACACGTATCTGGAGCAAGACATTTTCTTTTAGTCCAACCAATGGCGTCTTCACCTGCGAGAAATAATTGGCCATACC
The DNA here is from genome assembly GCF_001915675.1 of Parabacteroides sp. merdae-related_45_40. Lineage (NCBI taxonomy): Bacteria > Pseudomonadati > Bacteroidota > Bacteroidia > Bacteroidales > Tannerellaceae > Parabacteroides > Parabacteroides sp. merdae-related_45_40. Next base: position 5,554 of record NZ_MNQY01000146.1, read on the forward strand.
AGATATATGGGAAGCAATAAAGTCCGGCTTGCTCATCCGGTGCTTGATCGAGAAGATGACATGTGTTCCATCCGGCAAAGTCAAGTCGATCGTTTCGTCTTCACAAACAAATTCTTTGGTCATCTCTTCAAAACGTTCCCGGATTGCTTCCACGATACGGTTAGAATCTCCGATGACCGTGTACAAAGTAACATTCGCTTTTTCCATTTTTTACTTTTTTATATCCGAGCCACCGGATGGTTATAGCATTTTACAAAAATAGCAAATTATAAACATCCGCAAAGAAAATGCTGCACCCTTTTTCCTCTCCATTCATCATATTAGAAACAAACACCAGATATTATTATGAACAAGTTACTTTCGACTATTCTATCCGCCGTCTTATTGATGGGCGGATTGTGCCAATCTTCCTGCAGCGATAATGACGACATCAAGCTGACAGGCATAGACGGGCGGCCCAGTGTCCTTCTTTCAAACGGGCTAGTTACCGCTTCATTCATTTACTCTGGCAACCAGTTTGCCGGGATCCAATATCCGGATGGGCAAGCGACTCATTTCAGTCATGAGGAAGGGGAATTATCCGGCATATTCTACACGCCTCCCAAAGATATGGCTGACGGACATGCCTGGGTACATTTTAACAAAATCGGGGACAAAACCTACGAAGTCAGCCGTGGAGGTGAACCGTCAATGGACATAGATTACCGAGAAGAGGTGACACTCGATACAAACGGCTTGCCCGCCAGAGTAACCTTCACCGGTATTTTCCAACAAGGGGCGAACCAAGAAAAACAGATCGAGGAGGGCGATCGGAAATCCGATATTGAAAAACTACCGATAATAACCAAAGAAACGGATATTTTAAACAATCGTACTTGCTCGTTTGAATGTACTTTTGCATGTTTTATCAGATAAAAAAGAAAAAAGATGATTGACATACAAAGTAAGAATGGAAACTCCAAGTTTTTTCTCCTTACCCTGTTAGGGATGTTGACGGCATTCGGGCCATTTGTCACAGACATGTATCTCCCCAGCCTGCCTTCGATGAGAGAATATTTCAAGACAACACCTTCATTGGTACAATTAGGTTTGACAGCCAGTATGATCGGACTGGCGGCAGGAGAAATCTTTTTCGGCTCGCTAAGTGATAAGTATGGGCATCGCTCTCCAATGTTGGCCGCCATGTATCTTTTTATCATTTCCACGATAGGTTGCATCTTTGCTCCCACTATCGAGATATTTGCAATACTGCGCTTGCTACAAGGGATTGCGGGTGCCGGCGGTATCGTAATCTCCTGTTCCGTCGCGACAGATATGTTCACCGGTAAAGAGTTGGCAAAGACACTTGCGATAATCGGAGCAATCAACGGAGTCGCTCCTGTAGCCGCTCCGATCATCGGAGGAGGCTTAACAGAAGGGATTGACAGGAAAGGGATCTTCTGGGTATTACTGGCATTAGGAATTATCCTGCTATTGGGATGCCGGCTTATCCGTCAGATTCCGCCGACCGGAAAACAACACGCTCGCCAGTAGCATAGGCATGCTTGCCCTTTCCATTATCGTATGTATAGCCATGAACCTAAATTGCAATTTCTGGATTTACGAGGGATTGCTAATCACCTTACTATTCATGATGGGCTTCTCTTTCACCTCGACTACCGCCTTGGCTATGGAATGTGAACGTGAACATGCCGGCACAGCTTCGGCTTTATCGAGTGCAGTCGGCTTTGGGTTCGGAGGACTGGTATCTCCTTTAGTCGGATTGGACGATACGATGGTCACGACGGGTATTGTCTTCATGGCATGCGCAACTTGCTCTTTGGGTTGCATACTTTGGGCAAGGAAGATCAACGCATTCCGGGAAGTATCTCCCATCATGCGGAAAAGGGCAACATCCGCACCGGCATAAGATGGAAATCGGCAAGTACTTAAAAACACAAAAGGTTTACACTCAATGTGTAAACCTTTTGTGTGGTCCCACTTGGGCTTGAACCAAGGACTCCCTGATTATGAGTCAGGTGCTCTAACCAACTGAGCTATAGGACCTGTTCAAAGCGTAGCTCTGAAATCGGGTGCAATATTACGATTTATAATCGAGATATGCAAATGTTAAAGTAGAAATCTTACTTTTCTGCAGATTCCTCAGCACCGAACTCCATCAGGTAAGCCTTGATGAAATCATCAATTTTACCATCCATCACACCGTTGACATCGGATGTCTGGAAATTGGTACGATGGTCTTTTACACGACGATCATCGAACACATAGCTACGGATCTGGGAACCCCATTCGATCTTTTTCTTTCCGGCTTCCACCTTTGCCTGCTCTTCCATACGATGTTGCAATTCCTTATCATACAAGATTGAACGCAACTGACGCATCGCATTCTCCCGATTCTTAGGCTGGTCGCGAGTTTCCGTATTCTCGATCAGGATCTCTTCTTCTTCGCCCGTGTAAGGATCTTTAAATTGATAACGCAGACGCACTCCGGATTCCACCTTGTTCACGTTCTGCCCACCGGCACCTCCCGAACGGAACGTATCCCAAGAGATGGCAGCCTGATCGATTTTCACCTCGATCGTGTCGTCGACCAGCGGGGTGACAAAAACAGAAGCAAATGAAGTCATTCGCTTGCCTTGCGCGTTATAAGGAGACACACGTACCAGACGATGCACACCGTTTTCACCCTTCAAATATCCGTAAGCATAGTCGCCTTCGATGTTGAGAGTCGCCGTTTTAATACCGGCCTCATCCCCTTCCTGATAGTTGGCTACGGAAATCTTATATCCATTCGCCTCCGCCCAACGCGTATACATACGGAGCAACATGGAAGCCCAGTCCTGGCTTTCCGTACCGCCGGCACCGGAGTTGATCTTCAGCACACAACTCATCTGGTCGGCTTCCTGACGCAACATATTGCGGAACTCCAGGCTTTCCACCAACTGGATGGCATTGCCATAAGCCTCGTCAACTTCTTCTTCGCTAACGATTCCTTCTTTTACATAATCATAAGCCAACTGCAATTCTTCTGCTGCAGCATGAACCTCGTTATAAAGTTCGATCCACTTTTTCAGTTCTTTTACTTTCTTCATCTGGACTTCCGCCCGTTTGGCATCTTCCCAGAAACCAGGATCATGAGTGCGTAACTCTTCTTCTTCTAACTGGATGGTCTTACCATCTATGTCAAAGATACCCCCTCAGCGCTTGCTCGCGCTCCAACACATTGTGTAGTTGGTCTGATGTGATCATAAAAATTCTTGTTTTTAAATTTGTTCCGCAAAGATACTCAATTTTCCTGACTATCAAAATGTCACAGCTACCCCATCTAAACCGGATTACTACCCCACATATTCGAAGCTTCTTCGTACATCTTTTCGATCGGATCTGCGTATTTCTTCAGAATGACGGAACGACGGAGCTTAAGTGTATCCGTCAGTTCAGCCCCCATCGTAAAAGGTTCGGACAGCAAGGTGAAGCGCTTGATCTTCTCATAAGAAGCCAAGTTCTTCTGGTTTTCCTCAATATGTGTCTCGATCAGGCGAAGGATTTCCTTATTTCGGACAAGTTCTTTCCGGCTACCGACAGCCAGCCCCTTTTCTTCGGCATACTTTTCCAATAATGGATAAGCGGGAACAATCAACGCGCTGACAAACTTACGCTGGTCACCGATAACAGCAATCTGTTCGATATACTGATCGCCGCTCATAACCATTTCAATCGCTTGCGGAGCGATGTATTTGCCGTTCGATGTCTTATATAAGTCCTTGATACGTTCAGTAAAGAACAACGTGTTCCCTTCCATCCTTCCGGCATCTCCTGTACGAAAATAACCATCTTCCGTAAACGCCTTTTCATTTTCGGCCGGCTTATTATAATAACCGGACATCACAGTCTTGCCTTTTACCAGAATTTCGCTATTCTCCGGATCAATCCGTACCTGTACATCTGGCATGACTTCTCCGATCGAACCGAACTGAAATCCGATTTCAGGATAGAAGCAGACGGTCGCTGTCGTCTCGCTCAAACCGTAACCATACACAATAGGGATATTGACAGACTGCAAAAATTCATTGACCGTATCCGAGAGCGGCGCACCGGCCACCGGGAAAAAACGACCACGTTCGATCCCCAACACCCGTTTCAGCAAATTGAAAACAGTCTTATTATACATTTCGAACTTCAATTTCAACCCGAAAGGAGCCGGAATGCTCTTATTTTTATATTCCAGGTTATACTTGCGCCCGGTCTCGATAGCATCCAAAAAGATTTTCTTCATGGTGGAAGATGACGAGTTGATCTTTTCATGCACGCCGGCATATACCTTCTCCCAGAACCGAGGGACGTTGCACATCAATGTAGGGTGTACCTCCGGCAATGTCTTCTGAATCATTTTAGGATCCTGGTTGATCGCAATCGTCACTCCCTTATGCAGGCAATAGTAAGACCACGCTTTTTCAAAAATATGAGTCAGTGGCAAGAAACACATAGAAAGGTCTTTATCCGTCACCATCGGGAGGCGGATATCATGGATACGCATGGCTTCCAAATAATTGGAATGATGGAGCATGACACCTTTGGATTCTCCTGTCGTCCCGGAAGTATATATTATGGTAGCCAAGTCTTCCGGCACCGCCTCGTTCGTACGGATCTTTACCGTTGTCTCGGCATGCGCATTATCGCCCAGCCGCAAAAAATCGTCAAAATAAATCGAAGTCTTGTCTTCCGGGTTCAACTTGACAGCCGGATCAAACACCACCAGGCGCTTCAGGTATTGAGATTCTTTCTGCACCTTGAATGCATTATTGTACTGCAACTGCTCGCCGACAAACAAAGTATGTATATGAGCATCATTGATTATATACTCGATCTGCCCCGGAGAATTCGTTGCATACATCGGAATAGAAACCACACGGTTCGCATATGCCCCAAAATCCGTATAAAAGCATTGCGGCATATTCTGTGAATAAACCCCGATATTATCCTGTACTTCTATCCCGAATTCGGCCATTGCCTTGGCCGTAAGCATAACTTTTTCAGAAAATTCCTTCCAAGATATTTTTAACCATTTCCCGGTTGCATTATCACGATATTTCAATGCGGTACGGGAGCCATATTTTTCTGCCTGTCGATGAACCAACTCGGCATAATGGTAGTAAATCATAATTCTTTGTTTTGAATTGATGTTGCAAAAGTACGGTTTTCTATTCTATTTGTCACGAGATTAGCCCCTTTTTTACACAAAAGTGCCGGATTTGTGCAATATTAATGTTAAATTAGGATAAACATAGTAGTATGTATTGCATAGTACACAGGCAATGCATATATTTGTAGCGTAAAACAAAATAAAAATGAATGCAGAGAACGTAAAATCACAAATGAGAAAGGGAACATTGGAATATTGTATTCTATTGCTTCTCAAAAAAGAGCCGGCGTACACCTCTGACATTATCCAGAAGTTACAGGAAGCTAAATTGATTGTAGTGGAAGGTACCCTATATCCTCTGTTAACAAGACTAAAGAACAGCGAATTGTTAAGCTACCAGTGGATAGAATCTACTCAAGGACCGCCTCGCAAGTATTACCAGCTCACCCCGAAGGGAGAAGAATTTCTTGGAGAGCTGGAAACATCCTGGCAGGAACTGAATGATACAATAAACCACATCAGAAACAATTAAAATCAGAAAACAATGAAGAAGACACTGACAGTTAATTTGGGAGGAACGGTTTTCCACATTGACGAAGATGCATATCAACTACTCGATAAATATCTAGCAAACCTCCGCATCCACTTCCGCAAGGAAGAAGGTTCGGAAGAGATTATGAACGATTTTGAAATGCGTATCTCCGAACTATTCAACGAGCGGGTTCGACTGGGCTACGAAGTGATCACAATCGAACATGTCGAAGAAGTAATCAAGCGTATGGGCAAGCCGGAAGAATTGTTTGAAGGTGAAGAAGAAAAAGAATATAAGGAAGAAGCCAGGACACAAGCTTTTCAGGAAGAAGAGATTCCCAGAGGCCCGAAAAAGCTGATGCGCGATCCGGACAACCGGGTATTGGGAGGTGTAGCCGGTGGTATCGCCGCTTATATGGGATGGGACGTGACGGCTGTACGCCTTGCTATGATCATCCTGCTTTTTATTCCTTATGCACCGATCATCATCTTATACCTTATACTATGGCTGGTAATGCCGTTGGCCCGGACCGCAGCCGACAAGCTGATGATGCGCGGACAAAGCGTCACCCTCGAAAACATAGGCAAAACAGTTACGGATGGCTTCGAGAAGGTCAGCAATAATGTAAATGATTATATGAGTTCCGACAAACCGAGAAGCTTTCTGCAAAAACTGGCGGACTTGTTTGTCGGTGTGGTAGGCTTCATCCTCAAATTCCTGGCCATACTGATCGGAATCATCCTGCTACCGCCATTATTGCTCGTTGCCTTTATATTGGTCGTCGTCACCTTTGCCCTTATTGCCGGAGGCACAGGCTTCCTATATCAATTGTCGCCGTTCGGGGCCAATCTGATAGCGGGAGCACCTATTTCATTGGCCATCATGGGATGCATCGGATTCATTCTACTGATTGGCATTCCTATTTTTGCCCTGGTATATGCAATCTGCATGCAACTATTCAAAGCCAAGCCATTGCCCAATACGGCCAAATGGACGTTGCTGATCTTATGGTTAGTATCCGTAGTGCTGTGCGTCATCTACTTCTACCAGACCGGAATAAACGGATGGAGCACATTACCCTGGTACAATTTCTTCAATATATAATCTATAAAAACAACAGAATCATGAAAAAATCATATTCATTCATACTGGTACTCATACTCATGGCAGGGCTTTTATGCTCCTGCCATATAAACAAGGTTTCCGGTGACGGCAATGTCGTAAGCAAGGAAATCCCGATAAAGGATTACGACGAGATACAAATCGAGGGAGAAAACGTCGACTTCAAATATATGCAATCGGATGACGTTCCCTATCTGAAAGTCGAGACAGACCAAAATATCATGGATCTTCTGGATATCAATACCGATAGCAAAGTGTTGGTTGTCCGCCCCAAAAATAGGCATACCGGAATCAACCCCACCCGCTTTATCGTGATAACCAACTCGACTGCACTGAAAGAGTTCAAAATGGCAGGCGGAGGCAATTGTGATTTAGGCAAAGGTCTCAACGGCAAAAAACTGGAAATTAGATTTGCAGGAGGAGGAACTATAAAAGCCGATTCCATTGCCATCACCCGTTTAGATTGCGAAATCGCGGGTAGCGGCACTGTCTCTCTAAGCGGTAAAACAGAAAAGATGAATATTAAAAGCGCCGGTAGCAGCAAGATCAAAGCGTTCGGTCTGGAGACAGAAGAACTTACTTGCAAAGCGGCCGGAAGCACCCATATCGAAATCACCGCAAACAAGGCAATATCCACCAAAATAGCCGGGAGCGGGACTATCCGATACAAAGGAAATCCGAACATAAAGGAAAAGAGCATTATCGGGAGCGGTTCCATAACCAAAGTCGATTAAAAACCCCAAATAAAATTGCGTATAACGATAATTGTGTGTTAAAAAAAGAAGGCCGTCCTTTCACAAGGGGGGCCTTTCTTCTAAGGTTAACAAATTTATGAGTAAAAACCACTAATGAATCTTTATAAAAAAACCGCTTTCTTCCTCTCAATATTGTCATACAGAGGAAGAAGCGGTTACAAATATACATAAAGTTTTTTACCAAAAAAGACTTTACCTCATTTATTTAAAGGCATTTCTTATCCGTGCAGCGGTGTCTGCGAGCACGTCCTGAGTAACCTCCATTTTCTTTCCGCCAAAATACATATCAGACTCCTTCTGGATCGGAATTAAATGAATATGCGCATGAGGAACTTCCAGTCCCATAACTGCCAAACCTACCCTTTTGCAAGGTATAACAGCTTCTTGTGCACGAGCCACCCGTTTGGCAAATGCCATCATACGTCCAAGCATGGGATCTTCTATGTCGAAAATATAATCGATTTCTTTTTTCGGAATCACCAACGTATGACCGACAGCAACCGGATTAATGTCCAGAAAAGCAAAGAATTCTTCGTTTTCCGCCGCTTTATGACAAGGGATCTCTCCTGCCACAATTCTACTGAATATTGATGCCATAATGTTATATTATTAAATCGATATATCCATAATTTCAAAGCTCATCATGCCGGATGGGACTTTGATTTCCACAATGTCACCGACCTTTTTTCCCATCAGCCCCTGCGCAATCGGAGTACTGACCGCAATCTTGCCTTCTTTCAGGTTTGCTTCCGAATCTGAGACCAGAGTATACGTCATGACTGCATTGTTCTTTGTGTTCTTGATCTTAACCTTGTTCAGGATCTGAACTTCATCTGTTTGAACACGGGTTTCGTCTATCAGGCGGGCATTTGAAATCAAACCCTTCAACTGGGAAAGCTTTGCTTCCATTATGCCCTGTGCTTCCTTTGCTGCGTCATACTCAGCATTTTCAGACAAATCACCTTTGTCACGGGCCTCTGCAATCTGGGCAGATATTTCCGGACGTTTCACTGTTTCCAGATAATTGATTTCAGCTAAAATCTTATCATAGCCATCTTTCGTCATATAGCTCACTGCCATACTAAATCCTCCTATTTATTTAAAATGTTATTATTGATTATTGCATAATAAAAAAAGAATCCCGACCAACTGCTTGGCCGGAACTCCTCTTTCTCTGTATTTTTAGACTTTGCAAAGATAAACGATCTTTTTTAAGAACGCAAATCCTTTTGAAGTGCTTTACAACATGTTAGGACCTATGAATTATGATTTCATCAACGTATAAATTATAATTCACAAATCAAAGTACTGCTTTTACGTCTGCTTCCAGTTTCTTCACGTCTTCGACACGCTTAACCAAGTTTCCTTTGCGATCGAGGATGAAAAGAGCGGGCAATTGTTTTACATTGTACAAACCTGCCACCTGCGAATAAACAGACTGCGGATCGTGGACAGTAACCCACGGCAAATTAGAGGCCCCGTTTCTCCAGAAATGGAAATCACTATCCAACGACACCTGATAAATTTCAAGTCCTTGGTCATGGTATTTTGTGTACAATTCACCCAATGCCATATTCAAAGCCGGCGACCATTCCGTCTGATAAGCCGTAAAGTTTATCAACACCACCTTGCCGGGAGCAACCGTAGACAGTTTTACCACTTCACCCCGAACATCCGGCAATTCGATATCAAGGAATGAAATTTCTTTTGTTTCCACATTGCTGTAATCGACAGGACGTTGCGCACGCAAGACCTTCATGGATTGCAATGTCAGATTGTACAAATGCTTCGAACGCGGACTTTCCGGATAAGTATGATTGTAGCTGGTCGCAACCGCCCCATATGCCTTGACATCTTTCCTGTCATACAAATCAAAGAACAACAAGCCATCGATCTGCTGGAACAAAGCGAAATAGGCGGCTGTGGACATCGGCGCCGAATAAATATATTTCCGGGCGACTTCTTTATAGGCATCGGCAGCAGCCAAAACCTTCATACGGTAGGTCGTATCTGAAATCATCTTATCCTCATATTCCTTCCGTAGACGGCTGATAGCCTGGTTTGCATCCAGTTGTGCCAAAGTGATCGCCTTTATCGCCTTTGAGTTTTCAGACCCTTCCACAGAATAAGAAGTCGCGAAAGTACCAGCATCAGCGACGAAGGATATGGTTTCGGTCGAATCGACCGCGAAATTGATCAGCTGATTGTTCAGACGCAAACGATAAAAATCCGGATACTCAGGACGCTTTTCCGTAAACTTGAACTTCCCGCCGGGAGCTAGCTTGATGGAATCGAGTGTCACCACATTAGAGATTCCGACATTTTCCAAATACATAAGCTGACCATCAGCCCCAGCCACGACTCCCTTCACAGTGAAATCCGAGGAGTTGTTACAAGCTGAGAGAAAGAACATGCACAGTCCTAAAACAGTCAACAGTCGTGTGGATATTTGTTTCATCATATCTTTACTTCTTGTTTTAATCCGCTGCAAATATACATTAAT
>NZ_MNQY01000147.1:0-17161 GCF_001915675.1 Parabacteroides sp. merdae-related_45_40
CTAAGCTCATTGATATAAATCCCAATACAGATCACGAGACTATAAGAAATTTACTCCCCCATAAATGGCAAAGGTAGCATCGCGGAGACGATTACTTTACCCATGATAGTTATGATAGATAAATGATAGTTAAAAACAGGAACTATCATGGAGTAACATGCTGTTTTACAATTATATAAATTTGATTATGATAGTATGATAGTTGTTTTGCTCAAAAAACTTTATATAGAAATACCCGTACTAAAGACAAGGATTGATTGTCCCTTATGATTTTGGTGCGGTTACCCTACAACTTCGTTCAGAGCTTCGGAATCTTTCAGGAGAGTATTTTAAAATATTCCCGATCCTTCTTGGAAGGAGCTATTATTGCAGGTTTCCAAGACTGTGAATGATGACAAACAGGGGTTCTGGTTGGAACGGATATTTCTTGAAAAAGAACGTAGTTCCGAGAGAACTATGGCATTCGATATCGGAAGAAAAAATATAAAAATGAAATTTTTTTTCATTTTCAACTGGGGATATAGGCTTGTGAACTGTTAGTATTATGTAAGCATAAGTAAAAAGATGAAAAATGGACAGGGAAACGTTATATAAGTTCTTTGAAGGAGCCGCTTCTTATGAAGAAGAAGTCCGGATCCGGCAATGGATGGAACATTCCCCGGAAAACAGACGAAAATTCTTGAAAGAGAGAAAGATATTCGACTCGATGTTGCTTCTTGGCGATGAAAAAACGATCGAAGAAAAGATGCGACACAAGTCATGGAGCTTGAGTTCTCTCGGAACTGAGTTAATCAAGATTGCGGCAGCTGTCGCTGTGACATTGGGGCTTAGCTTATTATATCAATTTGTTTCAAATAAAAATGGAGTTGTGCCGATGCAATCCATTTATGTTCCTACCGGACAACGGGTGAACATCACGCTGTCGGACGGGACGAATGTCTGGCTGAATGCTCGGACGAAGATCGTTTACCCGGCTGTGTTCGACAAGTCCGTACGCCAGGTAGCGGTAGACGGAGAAGCCTATTTCGATGTGGCCAAAGATAAGAAAAGGCCTTTTATCGTGGAAACGGGCAAATGTAATATGGAAGTACTGGGAACAAAATTTAATGTGGAAGGCTATTCCGATAAAGACGATTTCGAGGTTACGTTGATGGAAGGAAGTGTGCGAGTTGCCTCCCGTATCGGTCTGGGGGATACATTGATGTTGAAGCCGGACAGCAAAGCTTGCCTGCAAAAGGACGGCAGGCTGAAAGTCATTCCGGTTGACGATTACAATCCCTATCGTTGGAAAGAAGGACTGATATGTTTTCGGAACGAATCATTTCTCTCGATCATGAGTGATCTGGAGAAATATTTCGGAGTCAGCATAGTTGTTGAGAATAAGAATGTATTGAAATACTATTTCACGGGAAAGTTCAGGCAAGCAGACGGTATCGACTATGCGCTGAGGGTATTGCAGAGGGATATCCGTTTCAAGTATGAACGGGACGATGAAAATCAGATTATTTATATTAGGTGAACACAAGTAATAGAAGAACAGAAATAAAAAACACAATAATTAGTATTAACCTTATAAATAAAAGGAAACATGAAAACAGGCAGTCAATAACAGAAAAATGCCGGCAAGCGCTGGGGGGCATTTGCCGGCATTCCAATCAACACAATTTTTTTAATTCATTGTATTAACTTCAAATCAGTTACAAAGGTATGAAAAAAAACTTTTTGTCGGGGGGATATTATCCGAAAACTCCGTCAGGTAAAAAAATCTTGAGAACTATGCGAATATCCACATTCCTTTTGGGAGCCTGCGTATTCTGTTCGTATGCTGAAGATTCACATTCGCAGAATGCCCGGGTTAGTATTAACAAGAACAATTCTCAGTTAGAGGAAATTCTAAATGAGATTGAAAGTCAGACAGATTATTTGTTTATCTATAATAACCAGGTAGATGTTAACCGGAAAGTTTCGGTAAAGGCGAAAACGAAACCTGTTTCAGAGGTATTGGATAACCTGTTCAAGAATGCGGGTATCGAATATGAAATGGAAGGAACTCATATTATTTTGTCTTCGAAAAGCCGGGATGCGATCGCTGCCGCTCAACAGCAGACACATGTCTTAACCGGTCGGATTGTCGATAACAACGGCGAAGCGATCATTGGAGCGAACGTGGTGGTGAAAGGTACTACAAATGGTACGGTTACCGATATAGATGGTAATTTCTCTATCGAGGCCGATCCTAATTCGGTTTTGAATATTTCTTATATTGGTTACCTGTCAAAGGAGATCGTTGTCGGTAACCAAAAAACAATCAATGTCGTATTATTGGAAGATACGAAAACGCTGGATGAAGTTGTCGTGATCGGTTACGGTACGCAGAAAAAGGCGGACTTGACCGGTTCTGTAGCTAACGTGAGCACAGATGATTTGAATACACAGAGCAACACTACTATCGGGCAGGCCTTGCAAGGTAAGATTGCCGGTGTGGATATCGTTTCGCAGGGTGGTGCGCCGGGCGGTAGTACCCGTGTCATGGTCCGTGGTATCGGAACGTTGAACAATTCTTCTCCTTTGTATATCGTGGACGGTATGTATATGAGTGGAATCGATCATATCAATCCGAACGATATTGCCAGTATCGATGTGTTGAAAGATGCTTCTTCGGCTGCGATTTACGGTTCACGTGCAGCTAACGGCGTCGTTATAGTAACGACAAAAGAGGGAAGCAATACGGAAGGGAAACCGATTATCGATCTATCGGCCAATGTCGGCGTCAGTTCGCCTTCCAAATATCTGGATTTATTGGATGCTGCAGGCTGGGCGGAAGTGACGACCGTTTCCAGAAGGGCTGCCGGATTGAGTCCGCTCGAAATGGCACAGGATTTGGCTTCAAAACCGGATAATGACTGGCAGGACTTGATGTTTGGTCCGGCATTGATGCAAAACTATGCGCTTTCTGTGAAGGGAGGAGGTAAATATTCCACCTACTATAATAGTGTGGGGTATACGAATCAGGACGGCGTGATGAAAGGCACGAACTACCAGCGTTACACGTTGCAGAGCAAACAGGATTTCAAGAAGGGTATTTTCCAGGCTGGGACAAATGTCGTGTTGACTTATGATCAAAGCAATCCTTTATATTCGGTCATTAGAGGGGGAATGGTCGGACATACGTTGCAGGCTATTCCGACATGGGAACAATATGATGAAAACCGGACAGGTGGATATGGTGGCTTGTACGGAGACGTTGTGAATTTGACTCATCCGTTAGGTATGGTGGACGATAATTTAATGAAGAGATATAGTGATAATGTAAAAATATTTGCAAATGCTTATGTCTCCGTAGAATTAATGAAAGGTCTGAAATATAAGTTAAACCTGACTCCGGATTTCCAATTTTATCGCTATAATAGTTATGAAGGCCTGTTTGATTTCGGGCTGGCAAAACATGATATAACAGCGGTGACGGAACAGCAGACCCGTACACGTAATATTTTGGTCGAAAACTTGCTGACTTTTGATCGTACGTTCGGAGACCATAAGGTGTCGGCTCTTGTCGGATATACATATCAGGATTCCCGGTATCGTTATATGCAAGGTTCCGGGCAAGGAATGCCGACTGGAATTACTGAAATAGATGCCGCATCTCAAGGATTGGCCGTAAGTGGTAATTCAAGCCGCAGCGTGTTGACTTCCATTTTAGGACGTGCTTTCTATTCTTATAAGAATCGCTATTTGTTGACTGCGACCATTCGCCGTGATGGTTCTTCTAAGTTCGGTTCCAATTATCGGTATGGTAATTTCCCATCGGTATCTGTTGGTTGGAATATTGCAGAAGAGGATTTTGTAAAGAATAGCGTATCTTGGTTGGATCAGTTGAAGTTGAGAGGCGGATATGGGGTGCTAGGTAATCAGGAAATTGATAACTATCAATATGTGTCTGTTGTTACGACCGGCATTAATTATCCGGATGGAAAGAGTGGACTGATACAAGGTGCTTTCCCAAAAACGTTTGCCAATCCGGATATCAAATGGGAAGAAACGGCGATGACGAATGTCGGTATTGACTTTATGGCCCTGCGTAATCGTTTGACTTTGACTGCCGATTGGTATGTAAAGAATACGAAAGATATCTTGTTGAATGTGCCTATTCCTATTTCTACGGGAGGTGCTAATGATCCGATTCGTAATGCAGGTAAGATCCGTAATCAAGGATTTGAATTTAATTTGGGATGGAATGAGTCTTTGAATAAGGATCTGTCCTATGGTGTAAGTTTCCTTGGAACTTATAATAAAAACGAAGTGGTGGAAATGGGGGCAGAATCGCAGGTAATTACCGGTGGGACGATTCATGGAGGAACTTATACGAGCAGAACGTTGGCCGGTTATCCTATAGGTGGTTTTTGGTTGATTCCTACTGACGGCTATTTTAATAGCACGGAAGAGGTGCAAGCTCATCAGAAAGATGGGGTTCTGATTCAGCCGAGTGCCGAACCCGGCGATATTCGTTTCAAGGATACAAATAATGACGGAACGATTAATGATGAGGATCGTGTGTATTGTGGCAGCCCATTCCCGAAATTCACCTATTCGATCAATGGTAATATTACGTATAAGAATGTTGATTTCTCGATTGGTTTCCAAGGTGTCACTGGTAATAAAATTTATAATGCGACGAAATTGGAATTGACGGATGTGACCCGTGGTACGAACTATTTGGCAAGTACTTTGGATTATTGGACGCCTGAAAATCAAAATGCGTCCTCTCCTCGGCTGATTTGGACCGACCCGAATAGGAATGCCCGTTCCGAATCCGACCGTTACTTGGAGAGCGGTTCTTATTTCCGCTTGAGAAATCTTCAGGTAGGTTATACCTTGCCTACGGTTTGGTTTCATGGCTTTGTTCAGAAAGCTCGTGTGTATGTCAATGCGGAGAATCTCTTTACGATCTCCTCTTATTCGGGGTATACGCCGGACGTGAATTCTTCAGATGTATATTCTCGTGGTTTCGATGAATTTATATATCCTTCTAATCGTACATTTATGTTTGGTTTGAATGTCACATTTTAAATAAAATAACAGTATGAAACGAATATATCTATATTTTATATCTTGTATAATGGTTGTTACAGGTTTGTGTACTTCGTGCGACGCTCAGTTGGAGCAGATGAATCCGAACAAGGCGACCGAAGATACTTTCTGGCAGACCGAAGCTGATTTTGAATTGGCTTTGACTTCATGCTATACTCCTTTGAAAAATGCTCTAAACGGGGGATATTATGGAACTCGTGGTGTAATGATGCGTATTGCTCGTGCGGACGAAGTGGAGTTTAGAAACGATATCAGCGATGTCTTTCAAGCCTGTTATTTTACAAATACAAATGGAAATTCTCTTTCACAAGGGATGTTTTATCAATTCTATAATGCATTGTATAGAACGAATTCAATCATGCAGAAGCTGGAAGAGAAGCAAGGAGAATTCGGAGAGGATTTCGTCAATAAGGTGAAGGCGGAGTGTTTGTTTATTCGCGGGTTCTATTTGTTCCAATTAGGAAAAGAGTTTAAAAATGCACCTTTGCGTCTGACAGCTTCTCAGTCTCCTTCTACATTCCCTTTGGAAAAGTCTTCTCAGGCCGAGATATGGTCGCAGGCTGAACAGGATTTGCTTACTGCGGCTTCTTTGTTGCCGGTGAAGAATGATGTTATCGGAAAACCGACAAAAGGTGCAGCGTATGCTGTGTTGGGTAAAATATATGTATATGAAGAAGACTTTGATAAGGCAATTGAAATATTGGAACCTTTGACAAAATCACCTTATACGTATCGTTTGGTGGAGGATTTTGCATGGAATTTTGATGATGTACACGAAAACAATGAAGAGAGTATTTTCGAATTGTTGATGGAGCCGGTTGGTGGAACGGATATTTGGGGAGATGGAGAGAATATCAATTCGACTCAAACGAATACACGTCCGAAAGAATATGCGGCACCGGAAGCCAGCGGTTGGTATGAGGCAAATCCGACCCCGCAAATAATGGATTATTTCTTGGAAGAAAAAGATAAAGATGGAAATTTTGATTATCGTGCACGTTCATCGGTTGCTTGGGATTATGAAGGATGTATGTATTATTTGAAGCCTTTTCGGGAGAAGTTTGCAGAAGACAGATGGAATACATATTGGATTTTGAAATATCAGAATTGGAATACGGCCGAATCGGAGGCTGATCCGCCTATGTCTTGCATCAATGAACGGGCGATACGGTATGCAGATGTGCTTCTTCTGCTTGCTGAGTCTTATTTGCGTGGAAAGCAGGATTTGCCGATGGCAATCGGGTATTTGAATCAGATTCGTGAACGGGCTAATTTGAACCCCTATAGCGGAGCACAGACGTATGAGGCTGTCTTTAATGATTTGGAGCGTCAGCGTGCCATCGAGTTCTTTGTGGAAGGGGAACGTTTTTACGATCTTCGCCGTTGGGGATTGTTGGAAAAGCGTATGCAGACTTGTAATGAAGTTCGGTATAAACAATTAATGACTGGTAAGGTCGGGGATACGAATCGTTATTATTATTATCCTATACCATCCAAGGAGTTGGAGACAAATCCGTTATGTACCCCGAATGAAGGTTGGTGATTGACCGTTTTTTAATAGGTATTATTCTAAGGGTCGGTTGTAATGGTGTAAAACATGTTATGGCTGGCCCTTTTCTTCTTCTATTTATTAGGACTTTCTTTTTGAGTCCCGTATCTTTGATAAAAATAACGTATATCATGAAAATACAACTATTAATCATAAGTCTGTTGTTTATGACAAATGGCCTCTGTGCCCGTGGCTTGGACAAGGCGTTTCAGCTCCTGCCCCAACCTCAATCTGTCGAACTGCTTCCGGGAAAAGGAATTATGTATACCGATCTTAAATTTGTATCGGCCGCATCAGACACACTTGTCCCTATATTGGGAGCGTTGACGGATGTCCTTCCCCGTGCAGGACATGTGGGAAAGGGATTGTTCTTACAACTTTCCGAATCGAACGTGCCTGATTCGCCCGAAGGATATGTTTTGGAGGTGAATGATAAAGGTGTGACAGTCACGGCCCGCACGGAAGCCGGACTGTTTTACGGTTGCCAAACGTTGGAGCAGTTGTTGGAAGATAGCCGGGATTTTGACCTGGAAATTCCGCAGATGAAGATAACTGATTATCCGGCTATCGCCTACCGTGCCGTCCATCTTGATACGAAGCATCATCTGGACCGGATGGAATATTATTACCGGATGATCGACAGGTTGGCACGTTATAAAGTGAATGCGATTATCTGGGAACTGGAAGATAAACTGCGCTTTACTCGCCGTCCGGAAGTCGCAGCTCCGAATGCGATCAGCAAGCAGGAGATGCAGGCGCTCTGCCGGTATGCGAAGGAACGGAATGTCGAGATCTGCCCACTTGTGCAAGGACTCGGCCATGCCGGTTTTATATTGAAACATCATTGGGAACTGCGTGAGAATCCGGACAGCGATTGGGAATTCTGTCCGTCCGATCCGCGTACATACGAGGTGCAGTTCGATCTTTATCTGGATGCGCTTGAAGCCATGCCGTACGGGAAATATCTGCATGTCGGTGGGGATGAGATCACGGCGATCGGAATCGATGACCGTTGCAAGGCTACAGGCAAGACTGCTTTCGAATTGCAGATGATCTGGTTGAAGAATGTCTGCCAGTTTGCTGTAGACCATGGTCGTATTCCTATATTTTGGGATGATATGCCGTTAAAATATGCCGGTATATGGGAACTTGCGTTAAGCGATAAATCCGAAGAGGAAGTGGTGAAGGTCTGGAACACCGACAAACTGGATGAGGCGATCGGTTTGTTTCCGAAAGAATGCGTGTATATGCGTTGGAAATATGAGGATGCGACGACGCCTGCCCATCGGCGCCTTTTGGAATGGTATCATGATAAGGGGCTGAAGGTGATGGGGGCGACGGCTGCTTCTGCCGGTGACTCGCCTTTTATGCCGCGCCGGAATACCCGTTCGGAATACGTGAAAGGATTCAGCCAGTTGGTTGCCGACAATCAACTGGAAGGAATATTGGCGACTGCTTGGGATGACGGTTCGCCGCATCTGGAAACGGTATGGAGGGGGTTCATTGCACAAGGAGAATTCGGTTGGAATCCGTCGGCGCGGGATATCGAAGCGTTTAAAAAAGCACATGCACAGCGGGAATATGGTTTTCGCCCGGAGGATAACCGGATGGCCTTTCTGGATGAACTGGAGAAGGCGGTCTTTTTCTTCGATGGCGCGTTGGTGACTTCCGGACGCCGCAATCCGGCGTGGGGCACGACTGCTTTCACATTGATGGAGTTGCCGGACAAGACGAAACCGGGGGCATGGAGCGAACTGTATAAAGATAAAATTGCACAGGCAAAGATTGAAGCCGGACGTTACGAGAAGATAGTCCAGGGTATCAGAACGGCGGAGGCGGAGGCATTACGCAATCGCTATACGCTGCAAGTCTATGAACAGACGAATAACCTGCAAAACTATCCGGTGCGCCTCATCCTGGCCTTGAACGCTTATGACATGGCAAAGGACGATGCAGCCCGGGAAGCGGCTTTGGAGAAAGTCGCAGAGGTGTGTAGTTATTTCGATGTCATGCGCTCCAACCTGGAATCGGTCTATTCCGAAACTCGCTTCATGGAGCAGCCCGAAGGTTTCATCTCTGATCTGAACCATCACAATCATCTGGCTTCTAAAACGAACAATAGCGATTGGTGGTATTATTACGAGATTCCGATGGTGAAGAAAGTCCGCGCGTGGATGAAATAGTCGTACGGAATGACCAAAAAAATAATTTGGACACTTTGTATGACTTCAAACCCTTCAAAAAAATGAATTGGACACTTTGTGGCTTACAAAACGTCCCCTCAAAATAATTTGAACACTTTGTACAGCTTCAAAACGTTCAAAAAAATATTTTGGCCTCATTGAACTACTTCAATGGCCTCACTGGAGATTTCGGGGGCGTTGTCGGGCGACAATAAGAACAAACGATCTGTTCTAATGATGCATAAAAATAAAATGGTGTAAATCATCATTTATGTGTACGTCATTATAATATATCACTTAATGAAAATTATAAATATTCATATCATGAAGAAAATTACATTCAGTATCCTGTTTGTCTGGCTTAGCCTGTCCCTGTGGGCAGCCCGGCAGCCGGAGTTTTCGACAGCCGGCTTTTTCCGCCTCGATAATAGCGGGCGGGAAGTCTATTCGATGAATCCTGCCTGGCGCTTCCATAAAGGTGCGGTGGAAGGTGCGGAAACAAAAGAATTTAATGATAAAGACTGGACGGTTGTCTCCCTGCCGGACGGTATCGAATATTTGCCGACCGAGGCGAGTGGTTGTATCAATTACCAAGGGGAGGTCTGGTATCGTAAGCATTTTACGCTCGATGCCGCTCTGAAAGGGAAGAAACTTTTTCTGCATTTCGAGGCCATTATGGGCAAAAGTAAGGTGTTCGTGAACGGCAAACTGTTGACGGAGCATTTTGGCGGTTACCTGCCTGTCATAGCCGATGTGACGGATGTGCTGGATTGGAATGGCGATAATGTGATTGCCGTCTGGGCGGATAACAGCGACGATCCTTCCTATCCTCCCGGAAAGGCGCAGGATGTGTTGGACTATACCTATTTCGGCGGTATTTACCGGGACTGTTGGTTGATCGCGCATAACAATGTGTTTATCACCGATCCAAATTATGAAAACGAGGTAGCAGGAGGCGGCTTGTTCGTCGCTTTCGGAAAGGTTTCGGATGCTTTGGCGGAAGTTCAGTTAAAGATACATGTGCGCAATGCTACGAAGAATCCTTTTTCCGGTCGGGTGGAATATATGCTGTTGCAGCCGGATGGCACCGAAGTCGCCCGGCTGAGTGACAAGATACAGGTGAAGGCGGGTAGGGCAACTACTGTTTCCGACCGGATGCCGGTGAAGCAGCCGATGCTTTGGACCCCTTCGACACCGACCTTGTATAACCTGCTGGTGCGGGTACTTGATAAGGAAGGAAATGTGATCGACGGTTACCGCCGCCGTATCGGAATCCGCAGCATTGAGTTTAAAGGGAAAGACGGCTTCTTCCTGAATGGCAGACCGTACGGCAAACCGTTGATCGGAGCTAACCGCCACCAGGATTTTGCGGTTGTCGGAAACGCTGTCGCAAATAGTATTCATTGGCGGGATGCCAAGAAACTGAAAGATGTCGGGATGGAGATCATCCGTAATGCTCACTGTCCGCAAGATCCGGCTTTTATGGACGCCTGCGATGAGTTGGGCTTGTTCGTGATCGTCAATACGCCCGGCTGGCAGTTCTGGAATGACGCGCCCGAATTTGCACAGCGTGTGTATAGCGATATCCGCAATGTCGTGCGCCGCGACCGCAACCACCCTTCGGTCTGGCTGTGGGAACCGATCCTGAACGAGACTTGGTATCCGGCTGATTTCGCCAAGAACACCCGTGATATCGTGGATGCTGAATATCCGTATCCTTATTGTTATAGCGGAAGTGACAGCGAAGCACGCGGGCATGAGAATTTCCCGGTCTATTTTGCCCATCCCGCCAATATGCAGGATGCTTCGAAAGAGATCGATCCGACGAAGACCTACTTTACCCGCGAATGGGGCGACAATGTGGATGATTGGAGCTCACACAATTCGCCGAGTCGTGTAGCCCGTAACTGGGGAGAACAGCCGATGCGCGTACAGGCACAGCATTATGCCTGCCCTTATTATCCGGTGACCAGCTACGATGTTCTTTATAAGCAGTCTTCACAGCATGTCGGCGGTTGTCTCTGGCATTCGTTCGACCATCAGCGCGGTTACCATCCTGATCCTTTCTATGGTGGTTTGATGGATGTCTTCCGCCAGCCGAAATATTCATATTATATGTTTATGGCGCAACGTCCGGCAGTTAAGAATGACCGGAATGCCGGAAGCGGGCCGATGGTGTATATCGCCCATGAGATGACGCCTTTCTCCGGCAAGGATGTAACGGTCTATTCCAATTGTGACGAGGTTCGTCTCACGTTCAACAAGGGTGGAAAGACTTATACTTATAAGAAAGACAAGAACCGTCCCGGAATGCCTTCGCCGGTTATCACTTTCCCGGATGTCTATGATTTTATGGTGGACAAGGCTTTTTCAAGAACTCAAAAACAAGATGATGTCTATCTGCTTGCCGAGGGTTTGATCGACGGCAAGGTCGTAGCTACACATAAAGTCGTACCTGCCCGTCGCCCCGAAAAAATCCTGTTGTGGATGGATAATGAAGGCACGGACCTGAAAGCCGATGGTTCCGATTTCGTTACGGTAGTGGCAGCTGTTGCTGATAAGAATGGGAATATCAAACGGCTGAATAACTATAATATCTGTTTTTCTATTGAAGGTGAAGGACGTTTGTTAGGTGGTCCAGGAGTACTGGCAAATCTGGTTCCCGTAAAATGGGGAACTGCGCCTGTTTTGGTTCAGTCTACCTTGAAACCGGGTAAGATACGGATTACGGCGAGTGTCCTGTTCGAAGGTTCGCAAATGCCGATAAGTGGTGAACTTGAGTTCGAATCGAAGCCGTCTGTTTTCCCGTTGGTCTATGATGCTGCGGATGCTGCCCGCATCCCGCTTGGTAGCGCTTCGGCCGGACAGAACACCGCTTCCAAAACGGATGCAGAGCGGGAAGTGGAACGTCTGCGCAAGGAGTTGAACACCTTGAAACTTAAAGAGGTGGAACGGCAGCAGTCGGAGTTTGGTGAAAAAGAGTAGTTATAAAATGCGGAGGTACGGAGTTGGATGTTTAAAATGAACAGGATTCTCTGTACCTTTGCGTTGAAAAGAACTATTTTTGCAAAAAAATAAAAATAGGTTGATAATAATGAAGCAAGGATTATTCACATTAGGACTGTCAGTGGCTCTGTCGATTATGGCAGGTTGCCGGTCGCAACAGGAAGGGTGGAAATTGGTTTGGGAGGAAAACTTCGACCAGGAGGATCATTTCGATGAGGCTTCGTGGAGTAAGATACCGCGTGGAAAGTCAGACTGGAATAATTATATGTCGGACTTCGATTCCTGCTATACTATGCGCGATGGCAATTTGGTTTTGCGTGGATTAGTCAATTACAGTTTGCCGGCTGACACGGCTCCTTTTATCACGGGGGGCGTTTATACGAAGGGCAAGGTCGGTTTTTCCGACGGGCGCCTGGATATCCGTGCCAAGTTGTATGGGGCAACTGGCGCATGGCCAGCATTCTGGTTGTTGCCAGAAAATGAGGGTTGGCCGAATGGTGGCGAGATCGACATCATGGAACGCTTGAATAATGATACGATTGCTTATCAGACCGTTCATTCTGCCTATACGTACACTTTGGGAATCAAAGATAACCCGAAGCAGGGCGGTATCGGTTTTATCAACCGCGATGATTATAATGTCTATAGTGTAGAAATGTATCAGGACAGTCTCGTTTTCTTTATCAACGAAACCCGCACCTTCGCTTATCCTCGCATCGAGACGGACAAGGAAGGCCAGTTCCCGTTCACAGACAAAAAGTTTTATCTGTTGCTCGACATGCAGTTAGGCGGAAGCTGGGTAGGAGCAGTCGATTCATCGGATCTGCCTGTCGAGATGGAGATCGACTGGGTGCGTTTCTATCAGAAGAAGAAATGAAAAGGGGAGGGGGTATTCGGATAAATCGGACAACTTGGAGATGATCGCCTTTTTTAGCGATTGGAGTTCATTACTTAATATCCACCAGACAACATCAATATCAATTTCAAAATAATGATGGACCACAATGTCCCGCAGACCTTTAATTCTTTATCATGACATATCTTAGAGTGTTTCCGTTTGAAACAAAAGCATAAATTTGATTAGTACAAACAAAACTTTTAGCTTATAAACTGTATGAATAGTATATTTTACTGTTAAACATACTATCTTTGACGCTTGTTATTAAGTTAAATAGTTACAGTCATGTTAGATGTACAGTCTATCCGGAAGGATTTCCCGATTCTGGATCATAAGATATACGATAAGCCGCTTATTTACTTCGACAACGGAGCGACAACCCAGAAGCCACGCTGTGTGGTGGAAAAGATCGAGAGTGGCTATTATAATGTGAATGCCAATATTCACCGCGGCGTTCATTTCCTGAGCCAGGCGGCGACGGAAGCGCATGAGGATGCACGCAAGACCGTGCAGCAATTCCTGAACGCCCGCTCTTCCAACGAGATTATTTTCACGCGTGGGACGACAGAGGCGATCAACCTGATTGCTTCCAGCTTTACCGACGAATGTATGTCGGCCGGTGACGAAGTGATCGTTTCGGTGATGGAACACCATTCCAATATCGTTCCCTGGCAGATACAGGCTGCCCGTAAAGGGATCACGTTGAAAGTGATTCCGATGAATGAAAAAGGCGAGTTGTGCATGGACACGTTCCGTAGTCTTTTTTCGGAACGGACAAAACTTGTCTCGGTTACACATGTGTCGAATGTGCTCGGTACGATCAATCCGGTAAAGGAGATTATCGAAGAAGCCCATAATCACGAGGTTCCGGTACTGATCGACGGAGCGCAAGCCGTTCCCCATCTGAAAGTGGATGTGCAGGATTTGGATGCCGAGTTCTATGTGTTCTCCGGTCATAAGATTTACGGTCCTACCGGTATCGGTGTCCTGTATGGCAAGGAAGAATGGCTGGACAAGTTGCCTCCGTACCAGGGAGGAGGGGAGATGATTGCTTCCGTGTCTTTTGAAAAGACGACTTTCAACGAATTGCCTTTCAAGTTCGAGGCCGGAACGCCTGATTATATAGGAAGTACGGCTTTGGCGGAAGCCTTGCGCTATGTTGGTCGTTTGGGAATGGACAATATTGCGGCCTATGAAGACGAGTTGCTTCGTTACGCGACCGATAAGCTGAATGCGATCGACGGTATGCGTATTTTCGGACAGGCGGCGCATAAAGGGGCGGTACTTTCTTTTCTGGTAGGCAATATCCATCATTATGATATGGGGATGTTGCTGGACCGTTTGGGCATTGCAGTCCGTACCGGACATCATTGTGCTCAGCCGTTGATGCAGGATTTAGGTATCGAGGGGACGGTTCGAGCCTCTTTCTCGTTCTATAATACAAAAGAAGAAATAGATGCTTTTGCCGCCGGTATCGAACGGGTGCGGAAGATGTTCTGAATATATTGAATGGAGTAATAGTGATGTTGTATTACCTGAAGAAATATCCGATCTCCCTGACGATTATCGCAGTGGTGATCTATCTCTCTTTCTTTAAACCGCCTTCTCTGGAGGTCGGAAAAATCGTGGGGATAGACAAAGTGGCTCATCTCTGTATGTATGCCGGCTTGTCCGGTATGCTGTGGATCGAGTTCCTGCGCAACCATTGCAAATACGACGATGTGTTGTGGCATGCTTGGATTGGAGCGGTCTTATGTCCGGTCTTGATGAGCGGAGCAATCGAACTTTTGCAGGAATATTGTACGACATACCGTGGTGGCGACTGGTTCGATTTCCTCGCGAATATCTGCGGTGTTACTCTCGCTACGCTGTTTTCTTACTTCGTCCTCCGTCCCTGGATAATGAAGAGAAAGATTGGTATTCATTAGTTTATGTATTTATCCATTTGTTGTGGGATTACCGACAAGATCCCGCCATTTGATGAATTTGATAGAAGAAGTTGATTAACCATGTTATTATCCTACTTAGAAGCAAATCGTATAGAGGCCGGCTGTGATGAGGCCGGCCGTGGATGTTTGGCGGGTTCGGTGTATGCCGCTGCGGTTATCTTACCGCCGGACTTTCATAATGAAGATTTAAATGACAGCAAGCAATTGAGTGAAAAGAAACGTTATGCGCTCCGTCCGATTATCGAGCGGGAGGCGATTGCTTGGGCTGTCGGTATCGTTACGCCCGAAGAAATTGACAAGATCAATATCCTGAAAGCCTCTTTTCTTGCCATGCACCGGGCCATTGACCAGTTGAAGGTCAAGCCGGAACATCTGTTGATCGACGGGAACCGCTTTACGCCTTATCCCGGTCTCAAACATACGACAGTCGTAAAAGGAGACGGCAAATATCTAAACATTGCCGCCGCTTCCATTCTGGCGAAAACCTATCGTGACGACTATATGAACAGCCTCGATCGGGAATATCCCGCCTATCATTGGAAGGAAAACAAAGGCTATCCCACAAAAGCCCATCGTGAAGCCATCCGGGAATGCGGGATAACCCCTTATCATCGCAAAACATTTACTTTGCTGCCGGAACAGTTGGAGTTGCAGTTCTGACGGAAATTTTATTTTTGTTTCTGTTTGATCAACATGATGACCGGGTTGGATTCTTCATTCAATTCGGAAGCGATTTCTTTCAATCTGCCTTTTAGCCGGCCTCTCTCATAATCTTGAATGAGATCTGCCGCTTCTAAATGTTGCCAGGAAGGAATTTCGCCATTTATCGGTCTTCTTGAATTTAAGTAGACTGTTTCTTCACAATAAATTAGTAGTTGAAAACTCTATTGTCTTTTCGATTGCATCCATAAAATAGTAACGGTCGGTAAAGAGGCTCGGCAAAAGAATTACTTCCGGGGTCATGGATTGGATAGAAGGGGTTCTTGCGATAAGTGGTGTCAAGGTATGATCCGGCAAATACTGATACAAGGTGTCGGCTGAATACTCCGTCAAAATATAACTGTTATAATAAGGCATGATCGGATGTTTGCATTGAGGAGAATAAACAAAGTACTGCCCCTCTACAGTTTTATCTTCGACCCTGACATAGATGCTTTTCTTCTCTTTAAAAGGGATTGTGATTTCTTGGGTGATGCTGCCATCCTGTTTTGATATGAGCATGAACGACTGTCCGGTATTTTTCGGAAAATCATCATGGCAAATTAAATTATCTTTGTCAAAATTGTACATTTCAAAAAGCGATAACTCTTTTTGAATCGGTAGGTCCCGTTTGAAATTTCCTTCCAGGTCATAGACTTGTATTTTCTTTGCAAAACTGTTGTTGACAAATATTTCTCTTTTTTCTTCATCTAAAATGATTCTTGAATAAGAACTGTATTCTTCATTGCCTTGGCCTTTCCGGTTTATTTTTTTTAAGGCTTTTCCTTTTCGGTCGAAGATAAAAATATTACCGTCGCTATTGAAATTTGTCGCGACGATGACATCCTTGCCGACTCCCCATAAACTCCCCATACAAAGAAATTCATCTGTTGTCTCCAACGGGATATACTCTACATCCATAAAATCTTGGAGAATCAATTCTTTGTAAGGATATTTTGCTGTGACATCTACCGTGCTTATTTCATTTGCCGGTTGGTTGTTCTTTCCACATCCGATCATGACGGACAGGAACATGATTAAAATAGAATGTACATTTTTCATATTTGTAGATTTAAGAAATTTATAAGATTTTAGAGAGGGAAATGTTTTTATTTTGTTGAATAGCAATCTACTATTATTTTGCAAATCTACTTAGATTAAGTAGAGTAGAGGCATCTGTCTAGTTAAACGTTGTTAATGGGCGAAGGATTTGAGAGGGAGGCTGTCCGAAAATCTCCTAAAGTAGTGTAGGGTAACCGCATCAAAATTCGGAAATCGTATGAACTATACCAAAGAAAAAACAGGACCTTATCATATAAGTTTTTCCCATTTCCTCTGTCACTGTGTCACTGATCTCTTTTACCAGTTGATATTCAACTTATTTCGTTAGTGATACATGCCCTTTTCTCTATCACAACTATATCACTGACACATTGTTCCCCATCTCTGCAAATCACTCGATCATTTTATGTAAAAGATGGCTGTGAAATAGGTAAAACCAAGTGCTTTTTATTGTCCGGCACGGTACTTTAGTTGCCGGACACCCCCATGTTGCCATCCTTTACATCCGGGTGTAGAGAGCTGGTACATCCGGGTGTTAAGGAGGGTAACATGGGGGTGTTTACGGAATTATGTGCTTGTTTCTGCTAAAAAAGAAAGAGCTTTTTGATTTTAAACATAGGTGGTTTGGAGATCACCCTTGCTGTTCCTTAGTACGGAATGCCAGCGCGTACATGCGCATCTGCTTGACCATTGCCACCAGGCCGTTCGAGCGGGTAGGGCTGAGGTG
>NZ_MNQY01000148.1:0-2456 GCF_001915675.1 Parabacteroides sp. merdae-related_45_40
CTCGACATTTTCCAATGCCAAGTCAGAGAGTTGAACCTCATTTTTGTTTTGCTGGTAGTTCCAGCCTGCGGCGGCGATCGCTGCAAAAGCGATTACGCCGATGATTTTCTTTCCCATGTTTCTCTTTAATTATAATTGATATTCTATCACATGAAATTCAGGATTATCACTTAATCCATACAATTTATTTGTCGTAGGATTGATTGTAAAGGTGAAAATAGGCGAATCCAATGTATATCGTTGTAGAGGATTTCCTTTATCGTCAAATACAAAAAGTTGATCTTTTAGATATTTGTGGTTTTCACGATTAAAATAGATCCCAGAGTATAAAACATATACTCTCCCATTTATGGATAAAGGTGAAAAATATGCATCTCGTGATTGCCCTGAAACAGAATTAACATGAACTGATTCATCTTGAATAGTCTGTTTGATTACTGGAAAAAACAAATCAGGACCTTGTATTCTTTTTTTTAAATTGCCATATATATCATATAGCTCTATTAAATCTGTTTGTTTATAAAAAAGGAAGATCCCATTTTTATCCGGAGACAGGGTAGCATAACAGGAAAGTCCTTCTATTTTTTCAAAAGGGGTCAATATCTCTCCATATTCCGGGTATTCACCTTTTGTTTCTATAAATTTGCCTTCTGAGTCGTAGAATGATAAACGCTTTTGAGTACTATTATAAGCTGTTGTCATAAAATGGTGATTGGGTAAAATAACGATATTCCCAAAAAGATCAGGCAGCATAACTTCTTTTATTGCTGTTGGTGATATAGTATCTGAAAATAAGATGTCTTTTTTACGATAAGCAGATATGAATGGTCTTTGTGCATCTGATAGCCATAATAGGCTGTCAGATGATTGTATTTGTTGTATATGAAGAAATTCTCCAGGGCCATTTCCAAAAGAAATAGATGTGTTAACTTTCTCTCCTGTATTAACATTATACATATGCAATATATGTTCATCCATATCTTCTTTTAGAATAAGGATTGAATCTTCTATATGTAATGCTGTCGGACGCATTACCTCTTTAGAAAATTGAAGATCAGTGCCTTTAATCTCGCCTTTATCCAAGAAATCTGTCAATTTGAAAGATATGCAATTCTCATAAACTCCTTTGTTGTTACAAGAACAAAATGTAATAAAAATACATATACTGATAAATTTTGCAATTTTCATAACCTTTATTTTTTAATTGGCTATATAATATACTATTATGTAACGATTTAACTTTGACGTGATGAGATCTTTTTCATTCGGATCCAATTTCCCGTCATGCAAAAAGGATTTTAATGTTTTTTGTTTGATCCTATCTTCTATATCAGCCTCATATATGATCAATAACGGAATCTCTTTATTGTAAATCATCTCTTTGGTATAGTCGAAAAACTTATAGTCGAAATATTTGTTCAAATCAGTTGTTACTTTTTCTCGAAGAGACATGGAGCCAGATCTATAAAAAGAGAAAATTTTCACATGTCGACAATTTGATGTATCCGGAGTCAAGATCCAAGACACAGTACTTCCTTTTTTCGGATAAGCAAATTCAGTCAGTTCAAATTCATCTGGTATATGTTTTTGATCCACGTATTCCTTTGTGTAGATTTTGTAGTTGGTTTTTTCTTTAGTCGCTTTATTACTGATAGTTCTACTTTCACTATTGAAAGACGGACTATCTACGAACTTTCCATTGTTAGGGGTTGTCGTACGGCGAACACCTTTGGATGGAAATAGATTTTGCCCCCATGTGACGAAGGGAAACAATAATAATATGATGATTAATTTCATGGTATATTTATTTTAGAAAGTGCTGAAGAGGCTCCTTCAGTCACTTTCTTTATTCGACACGTTTTATCCTCTCATGTTTGGACAAACTTTTATTAAATTTCCCCAAATGGATGAATATACATTACAGGTACTACTAAAATCAACAATACAACCATAATAAGTACAATTTCCCCAATCTGTTTCGCCTTGGGCTAACGCTTCCGCATTAGCTAATGCTAAATCTGACAGCGGCACTTCATTTCTACTCTGATTGTAATTCCAGCCGGCAGCCACTGCTATTGCTACTAAAAGTGCTGCTCCAAGTATACGCTTTTTCATTTTCGTATTTTGTTTTATCGTTTTTGATTCAGTAAATTCCCTATCTTTGTTCATTCTTTTAAAGCAACAAGATAGCCAAATGATGTACTGAACTTGCATCATTCTGTTTTGTCCGGTTTATATTACCATCATACACCTCCTTTCTAAGGGGTTTCGGGGAGCTTGCTAGTTTCTGAGGCTTTTCAGGCAGGCTCCCTTTCGTTCAATTACTGAACTTGGCCTCTTATTTTTACTTTGACAGGACTTGCTGTGTTACATTTAAGTGTGACGATTTCATCGAAAAAGCCTGTGTCTTTCGGTGTCATCCTGACTTCAATACGAAGCCGCTCTCCCGGCTTCGC
>NZ_MNQY01000148.1:2544-26964 GCF_001915675.1 Parabacteroides sp. merdae-related_45_40
GCGCCGAAGTCTACTTCGCTGTTTATGGCTTTTGCCGTCGTTTTGATCCGGTCGCGCCCCGGTGATATTTTCCCGGTCATCTGTTTCAAATACAAATCCTTGACCGCCAAGTTATGCACCGGATTGCCGATCACTTTCACCTTGTTGTCCCGGTCAAGCAGGAAGGTTTGGAATGTGATGTCTTGCGGAAATTTGTTCAATTTGTCCAACTGACTGTCCCGGTCGATACAGACCGGACGGTTAAAGTTGTCGCGTTTCAGGATATATCGCAATTCTTTATCATCTTTCGACTGGAAGACGAAAATGAACGGGATGTTGCTGTTTGTTGCCGAATCGACATGGGCGATCAATTCTTTCCATTTCGGCAGTTGTAATTTGCAACTGGTACAACCTGTTGAATCGACATAAATCAGCACTTTATATTCTGTATCGGGTATCCGGTATTCCACCTGCTCAGTGACGAAACGGGTGAAAGCCATATCCTGCGGAAACACGATCTCTTTTCCCTGCCATTCCTGAACTAAACGGGCAAATTGCTCTTTTTTGTCTTCTTTGCAAGAGGTTAACAAAAAGAATATAGATAATATGTATAACAGTGGTTTCATCTATTGTTATATTTTAAATTCCATGATCGGCTCGTCGCTTTCTACACATGTGGCGATGACCGTCTTTGTTTTTTCGTTTATATCGATTCCGTATATGGGTTTGTCTAAGGTGTATTTTTGTATGGGATTTCCTTTCAGGTCGAATACATATATATAACGCCCTCCGTCCTCCGGCTTTTCGCCCCGTTGATAAGAGGCTAATTTGTCTTTAAACCGGATTCCTTGGAATACGCTATAGATATATTTGTCAGTGATAACAATATCGCTGAATCCCATAATTCCGGTCGGGAAGCCTTCACCTTTGATGCTTTTAAACCGGGGTTCGCCGTTCGGACCGTATAATACGGTATGGGTATTCTCTTTGGTATTGTATATTTCGATGGATTCCCCTAATTGGGTGACCATTGCCAATATGCCATTGTGCGGGTTGTAATCGATAAAACTACGCCATGCCTGTGCTAATGCTGGGCGGATTTCCGAAGCCAAATCTTTTTCGGTAGGTATTTTACCGATGCTTCTGATAGGTTTACCACTGTAATTGACTTGCCAATATCGGTGCTCTCCTAAATAGTCCGGGATCAGAAAACAAGAGTCTGTGGCACAGAAATCTAATGAACGGATTAGATTTTTATCTAATCGTATCACTTCCTGTCTTGTAGCTGAATGGTCTTTTGCTGAAATCGCCCAGCGTGAGATCTGCATCTTGTTTGCATCGAGTGCATATATGGAATCGAGGGAGTTGAACTGGAATGTTTCGGCCGAAAGCATTTCTTCCGGTCCTTCACCCCGTTTGCCAAAAGAAACAATATGTTTCCAATTCGGATATGTGAAAGCATGAAAATAATTGTCTGCGTTATGCAAATCCATTACAATAGCTATACTGTCTTTGACCACTACCCGGAATGGGTAGCGGAAGAGGGCAGTGTCCAGTTCGATCACCCGCGCACTTATTGCCTTTTCATTGGGAAAAGTCGAATATCGAAAGTCGAATATCGGGGATAGTAAGTACCGGGGGAATCGGTACAGGAGATTATTGCACTGATACCTATTGATAATATGTATGCAAAACGTTTCACGATTATTATTTAATCTAAACTGAAGTCTGTGACTTTGTATTTTACTTTATAAGTTCTGCAATCGACAGAGCCGTATCCTACACAAATTGCATTATCATCGTTTTCTCCACTTGCTAATGCTTCAACATTCTGAAATGCCAGACTGTCCAATGTGCTTGTTTCATTATTGTAAAACAGGCTGCACACAGCCACCACAGCCACCAAACAACTTGCAATAAAAAGCAATTTTAATACTGTTTTCTTTTTCATGTTCCTTTTTTTGAGCGTAAAAGTAATCTTCCGATTTAAGATTGTCAACTAAAAGTGGAAACACTTTGCTGTTTCCGGTGAAATGTTGCCAAAGTGTTGATTTTGCTTGTTCGTTTTGTTACTTTTGTCTCACAAATGAGATGAAAATGGAAAAACATAGATTTATTATAGTCTTTGGAGGGATATCGATTTTAACGATATTGGTCGTGTTTTTATCTTGTTGTTACTTTTCTCAAATTAAAAATGAGCAGATTCTTAAAGCAACTTATCTTTTTAGTCATGCAGTCGATCTGGAAAAGGAACTGATGCAACCGGAGTTTATCTCTTTCCCAAGATCTGATACCGGCATTTCTTCTGATTCTACTGTTATCGAGACCGAAAAGGGAAAAGTTGTTTATAAAAAAAATAAGCAGGCGGATAGTCTTGCTTTGATCGATAAAAGAGAATGGTTTTTTCAGATGTTCATTTCATTCGAAAATCCCAATCGTGCCTTTACCCTCGACAGTCTTTTTCAAGAAGAACTGAAAAGTGAAGGCATAATGGCCCGGACTGCCGTTTCTTTTTTACAGGGCGACAGCCTTGTCAGTTGTTCGAATAAGCCGTTATCTCGGGCAGGGATCGCTTTAGACCCCATTGTCTTTGGCGTAGAACAGGATCAAAGGCAAATAGAACTACAAGCGTATGTCCTGTTCCCCCATTCCTATTTATTTAGCCGGATGCCTTTGATTTGGGGGCTGATTTTGTTGTGGTGCATTCTTGTTATTATAATGTATATATGGCAACGGCGCAAAAAGGTGGAGTATAATAAAGCGGCTGTTACTCCTGTTACGCCCGTACCGGTAGCGTTTTCTTCGGATGCTTCGGAGTGGATAGAGATAGCGCAGGATGTTTTTTTCAGCAAGAAAACGGGAGAATTGAAAGATCAGGATCATAAAGTTTTTTTGGCAAGAAACCGTTTACGTGCTTTTATCTGTTTTTGGGAAGCACCGGATCATACTGTCAGCTATCCTGTTTTTTGTAATGATGTGTTAGGGCGGCCTTTGAGCGAAGATGAATCGACAGAAGAAAATAGGCAGCAAAACCGAGCGATAAAGAAATCTATGACGCAAACCATAATGCGACTGCGAGAAGATTTGACAACTTTTCCGGAGTTGTCTATTGAAAATGCTTCCGGTTTATCTTATCGCCTGAATATTGGAACTGTCCGGGAGAGCAACATCGGGCTGGAGGATACCCGTAGTAGGTCACGCGGATCATAACCGGGGCGTTCTTCAAAATTTGGCATATTCCTGCCACTTTCAGGACAACCGCATCAAAATTTTCCAGGGTTGTGATCTACATATGAAGTTTTCTGCAAATCCTCTATCACTCCATCACTCCAAAGGTTGTAGCTATTAATATTCAAGCGTCAGAGACAGTGATACAAGACGTTTTCCTCTATCACTCCTCTATCACCTCTGGAACATGGTTTTTGTTATATTATTGATAATCAGTATACTGTATTCTATATGCTTTGGAAAAAGCATATAGAATAATCGAATAAACAAATGTAAAAATGAATATAACAGGTATTAAATCGGCGAAATACGGTTCTTCATTCACAAAAGCCCTCTCTTTTTTTGCCAAAGACAAGCACATAATTCCGCAAACACCCCCATGTTGCCATCCTTAACACCCGGGTGTACCGACTTTCTACACCCGGGTGTTAAGGATGGCAACATGGGGGTGTCCGGCAACTAAAGTACCGTGCTAGACAATGAAAACCACCCGGTTTTACCTATTTTGCACTCGTTTTTACATAAAATAATCGCGTGATTTACAGGGATGAGAAAAACTGCTATTGCCAGTGATAGGGTAGTGATAGAGAAAACGGGCATGTATCACAAATCAGACAATTTGAATATCAACTGATAGAAAGAAATCAGTGATACAGTGACAGAGGAAATGGGAAAAACTTATAAGATAAGGTCCTATTTTTTCTTTGGTATATTTCATACACAATAGTTCGTTAAAAATTCGCCAACCCTAAGCGGCTCTGGCAGTAAATAAAATGAGTTCTTTGAAAAGTTTGTCAATAACTTGCATGTCTGGGTTAATCCCAAACACGCAAATAAATCGTGAGTGCTGATAAAAAGCACTTGGAACAAATCGTGATCCGATTGCGAAAAGGCTTGAAGGATATCTTTCTTCCGGCTTTCCAAATTATACTGGAAACAGACTTGTTCAAAGTTGGCTGACAGAATGTGAATCTACTCTTTTTATCTATCTGAATTGTGTATTCAGTCCGTAATATAACAAAGATAGTAAAGTTTCTTTGCATAGCCAAGACTGTCGGACTGATATAGTCTAAATTATCCCTTCTAAATCCAAATAAGCGAACTGTATTTCATCGTTTAAGTTTATGATAAGCCGGTTATTTTCTTTGTCATAACAGAAATCGGTTATCATGTATCCGGTTTCCAGGGTTTTGAGGTAATTGCCATTTAAATCGAAGACCAGGAACTTTGTTGGATAGTAGGCGTCTGTGCGGTGATCGCCACCGGAATAAAGGGCCAGAATCTTATCTCCACAAAATTCAACTCCGAGAGAATAGTGCTGGGTTTGTGTTTTTTCGTTTACCCATTTCGGGCCGTAGATATTGCATTTTAAATTCCCGTTAAAATCACAGATGGTCATCAGGTCGTATTGAGTATAACACTGGACATATAATTGGTGCTCTGCGGATGCAGCGTATATGAAGCGGACTTTTTTCAAATCGGGATATTCGTATGGCATAGGATTTATTTCCCCGGTTGCCATATTCCATCTGGCAACCGAAGGTTTATAATCGTTGTTACCTATCGGTTCGATGATTTTGGCAATGCAAAGTGTGTCATTCAAATATAAATAATCATCCGGAAACAGTTTTTTTTTCATATCTATTTTTACACTTGGCTGATATTCCGGAGTCGTTAAAACACTGTCCAGGTCGTAAGCGAATATTTTCAGTTTGCCGTGATCCGATACAAAGAAGCGGCGGTTCGTCTCGTCGATTCCGACATGGCCTATAATTGTAATCTCATCCGGACCTTGTCCCTGATATGTACTGCTGGCAAGATGTTCGAATGTGTTTTTGTCAAACAGATGAATGAGTTTGTCCGGTGAATTATAATCGGTGACAATTAAATAATTGTCGATTAGATAAGTCCTCGATATCCGGCCTATCAGCACATCTTGTGTTGAAAACTCTTTCATTTTGTCCCGTACGTCGACCACCTGATCCCGTTTACTCTGGTGTTTTTCTGTTTCAGAATCCTGACTGCAACTCCAACAGACAGCGATCAATAAAAGGTATAACAATTTATTCATGACTTTATTTGCTTTTAATATGTTGTCACGATACAAATATACGAATATTATTTAATTACGATATGATCGTAACGGCTTTGTCCGAATTATTGATAGACATGAACTATATTTTTGTTTTTCATATCTTCATGATGAGATATTGGATCAGCCGGAGGCATAAAGATTCGGAATCTGTCAAAATAATTGCTATCTTTGTCGCCATTTGATATTAATAATTTAAGAAAGAAAATGGAAACAGTAGTAAGTGGCATTCGCCCAACGGGTAATTTGCATCTGGGGAATTACTTCGGAGCAGTAAAAGGATTTTTGCAAATGCAAAATGAGTATAATTGCTTTTTCTTTATTGCAGACTGGCACTCGTTGACTACACATCCGCATCCTGATAATATCCGTAACAGTGTAAAGACGATCCTGGCCGAATATCTGGCTTGTGGCATCGATCCGGAAAAAGCGACCATCTATCTTCAGAGCGATGTGCGCGAAATTCCTGAATTGTATCTGTATCTGAATATGAATGCAGGGATCGGCGAGTTGATGCGTACTACTTCTTTCAAGGATAAGGCACGCCAGCAGTTGCACATCGACCGTGTCAACACCACGGAAGGGGATGTGGAAAAGGAAATTTTCAACGAAGGCAATAAACATAGCGTAAGCGCCGGTTTGCTGACCTACCCGACTCTGATGGCTGCCGATATCATTATTCATAAGGCGGTGAAAGTACCGGTAGGGAAAGACCAGGAACAAAATATGGAAATGGCGCGCCGTTTTGCCCGTCGTTTCAATGCAACTTACGGAGTCGAATGTTTCCCGGAACCCGCCTCTTTCTATTATTCCAATAAGGCGATCAAAGTTCCCGGACTGGACGGATCCGGCAAGATGGGTAAGAGCGAAGGTAATGCTATCTACCTGATTGACGATGAAAAGACAATCAAGAAGAAGGTGATGAAAGCTGTGACAGATGCAGGTCCGACGGAACCGAACAGTGTGAAACCCGAACCGATTGCCAATCTGTTTACGATGATGGAAATCGTATCGACAAAAGATACTTTCGATTTCTTCAATGAGAAATATAACAATTGCGAGATCCGTTACGGAGATTTGAAAAAGCAGTTGGCTGAAGATATCAATAATTTCTGTGCTCCGATTCGTGAACGTATCTTGGACATTCGTTCCAACGAAGACTATTTGGCAAAAGTAGCCCGCATGGGAGCCGAAAAAGCAAGCGAGAGCGCTGCGAAAACGTTGCGTGAAGTGCGTGAGATTATCGGATTCAGAGGATAAGCATATTCAGGCTTACTATATTTGAGGCACGGATTACACCGACCTCACGGATGAATTAAAACCGTGTAGTCTGTGTAGTCCGTGTTTTGTTTATGTTTGCAAGGCAGGTGATTTTGTGCGGTATAATTTATTAAAATCATAATAAAGAACCTGAAAATCGGATTATTAAATGGAAAACTACTTTACTTTGCAGTGAATAGAGACAAGTAACAAATGTATGGCGGCAATATCTGCGGGTGAATTTGAACGTATTTTCAAGGAGTTTTATAAGCCCTTGTGCCTGTTTGCACTCCGTTTTACAGAAAAAACGGAAGATGCCGAGGACGTCGTGCAGCAGGTTTTTGCCGATGTTTGGGATAAGAACAGCCATGATATGGTAATTGCTAACTTTAAATCCTATCTCTATCAGGCGGTACGGAACCGTTCCCTTACGCTTATCGCCCAGTCTTCCGATATGTTACAGACAACGGAATGTATTGCTGATATAGAAGACCTGTCGGAAGAGGAACAGATATATCAATCGGAACGGGATGCGCGTCTTTGGGCGGCTATCGACGGATTGCCTGCTGAACGGAAGAAAATATTTCTGCTTTCCAAGCGGGACGGATTGAAATATCAGGAGATTGCGGAGGAGTTGCAGATTTCCATTAAAACAGTTGAAAACCAGATGGGAAAAGCATTAAAGACTTTGCGGGAAACTGCCATACGGATTTATTGTTTCTTTTTTTCTTGAATGAATAGGGGTTTTTTCAAATTTCCGGTCTTAGTGATAGAAAGGTTAAATGTTTATGTATCACTAATACAAAAAAGAAAAATGAAGAAATTCGTGTTATTTGTGATGTTGATGATGAGTGTGGTATCGGTGAGCGCACAACGGTGGTCGTTGACGCCGGAAGTCGGGATGACGGCCGTCAAGAGAGGCGGCTTTTCTTATATCGATGAATCGGGATACACTTGGAATGCCCGTTGGAAAATCGGAGTTGGAGTGGAGTATGTTGTTAAACCGGACCGTTTTTCATTGAAATCGGGGTTGTATTATGCTCAACGGGGATATTCGAGACAATCGACTTCGTTCGGGAACATTTACCCGACAATAGACGATCAGTCGGAGTCTACTTTTAGTAAAAGCTATTATAAGACGAGGCGTCATTTCTTGGAAGTCCCGTTGATGGCGAATTTGTCATTCCGTTTAGCGGATAATGTACGGTTGAATCTGGCTGCCGGTCCTTATATCGCTTATTCGATGGGAGATAAAAATATAGCTGTGTATAATGAATATACACCGGGTAATAGTAGCAGTCATGAAAGTTATGGCTCTATCTATTATGGAGGTAATGGAGGTTATTTGTATGGTGGCGGATGGGTAGAGAAAGGTTTTAGTCATGAAAGTTGGACGCACGATAACTCTTTCGACTGGGGACTTTCGTTTCAGGCAGGATTGGAAATAGGCTCCTGTGTGATGAATGTCGGTTACGATGCCTCTTTGGGCAAGGAATACGAATATGATTCGGTCGACTTGAAATACCATACTTTCAGTTTATCTGTCGGTTATAAATTTAAATTAGGAAAATAAACAATGGAAAGGGCTGTGGCAATTGTCCATCGTCCATTATCAATTGTCAATTGAAATGAAGAACAACGAGCGAGATGATAGATTTGAAAAACGCCTTCGTTTTGTAGTCCGGCACTACAAAGAGGGGAGCTTGGATGAGGATAAGGCTTGGAAACGGTTTGCCTTTCGGCAGGGAATCTGCCGCCAGGTCGCTTTTCGCCGTTATTGGATGGCGGCCGCTTCTGTTGTGCTTTTGCTTATTGGATTCGGCACTTTTTATGTGAAAGAGCGTAATAATCCCGAATGGGTATCTGTCGCTACTGTATCGGGGCAATTAAAAGATGTTTATTTGCCGGATAGCACGCTGGTTTCTATGGCCGGAAATTCGACACTTCGGTATGATGTGAAGAAATATGGAAAGGAAAGACGTGTGGTGGAGATGACGGGAAAAGCTTTTTTCCAGGTGAAGAGGAACGAGGCGCGCCCCTTTTCCGTTCATACTGCCATGACGGAGGTGACGGTTTTAGGTACCAGCTTCCAAGTTAGTGAACAACCGGACATGACGGAAGTCGATGTCGTTACGGGAAAAGTGCGTTTTGCTGCCGGAAAGGAGCCCGAACCGGTTATCCTGACAGCGGGAATGTCGGCCTCTTATTCGAATGAAAAGAAAGAAATAGATATCCTGAAGGAAGAGAATCCGAATAATCTTTCCTGGAAAACGAAGCAGCTGAGGTTTAACGATACGCCTTTGGAGAAGGTGATCAGGGACCTGAACGAGTATTACCAGGTGGAGATCATCAACAAAGTGGATTCGCCACATTCAACGATCTGCCTCTTGACGAAGTCCTGATGGTTATCAATCAGACGTTGGATATCCGATTGGTTCCCCAGAAAGATAAATAAAAAATATGTATCGTGTTTACCTATTTGTCATCGGGATTTGTATATGTTGCCCGCTGATCGGAGCGAAAGAACCTTTGCACTTGTTGGCGGACCCGACTCCTACTGTCACGCTGGATATGAAGCGGGTGCCCTTACAGGATATTTTGCTGGAGATCGAAAAGCAGACCGGCCTGTTTTTTTCCTATGAATCGTCGATGTTGAAAGAATTCCGCCATGTTTCGTTGACGGCGCGCGACGAGTCTCTTTCTTATTGCCTGAAACGGTTGTTCGAGCCTTTACCTCTTGTTTACCGGATTACGGGACGTTATGTGATATTGAAACGGAAACCCCGGCAATATACCATCAGTGGGTTTGTGCGGGATTCCGCATCCTACGAGAGTCTGATTGCGGCGACCGTAGTGGAACGTTCTTCCGGAAAAGGATCGGTTTCCAATAATTACGGCTTTTACAGTATTACGCTACCTCCGGGGAAAGTGGTGCTGTCTTCTTCTTATGTCGGCTACGAGCCCTGTTCCGTTACGTTCGAGTTGACCTGCGACACGATGATCGATCTCTCCCTATCGCCTGCCGGGGTACTGGGGGAAGTTGTGATAAAAGGAATTTCTCCCCGGTCGGATGTTTTGAACAGTCGGGTAGGGGTGTCGGATGTCCCGGCAAGCCGGGTGAAATCGTTGCCGGCCCTGTTGGGCGAAACGGATGTTGTCAAGACTTTGCAGCGGCTACCGGGTGTGACCGGAGGAACAGAAGGCATGAGTGGCTTGTTTGTGCGGGGAGGTGATGGCGACGATAACCTGTTTTTGCTTGATGGAAATCCGGTCTATCATACAGACCATGTGTTAGGCTTCTTTTCGGCTTTCAATCCGGATGCTGTGAAGAATGCCACTTTTTATAAAGGAAGTTTTCCGGCGGAATACGGCGGGAGACTTTCTTCTGTTGTAGATGTGCGTACAAACGAAGGAAACCGGAAAGAATATCACGGGAATATCTCGATCGGCTTGCTGGCGGCGCGTGCCAATCTCGAAGGGCCGATCATCAAGGATCGGTCTTCGTTCAACGTGTCGGTACGGCGTACTTGGATGGAATTGATTACCTGGCCACTCATGACGGCAGTGAACAAGAAGGCCGATACTGAATGGAAGGGGGGATACCATTTCTACGATATGAATGCTAAAGTCGATTATTCTTTTACGGACCGTAGCCGTGCTTATCTGAGTTTTTACATGGGAAGTGACAGTTATCGTAACGGTGAGGATTCGAAAGATATACATGGTGAAGATCGGGACTTCCGCTGGCGCTGGGGAAATCTGATCGGGTCTGCCGGGTGGAACTACCTGATCAACCGGAAACTGTTTGCCACTTTCACCGGAGGGTATACCCGCTACCGTTCGCATATAATCCAGAAGCAGAATGCTTTTGTCTCATCGCCGGATAAGAGCGGACAGATCTATTTTCAGGAAGGGCATTATCGTTCGGCTATGGAAGATATGAGTCTGAGAGCCTCTTTTGACTATCGCCCGAATGTCGACCACCGGGTCCGGATGGGAGGCGATTACCTGTTCCATCTTTTTCGTCCCGAACAGAGCAATATGAGTTCCTGGTATAAGGATTCGGTTGTTTCGCAAATGAATAATACGGTCTTTTCGCATTCCTTGATTCATGGCCACGAAGTTTCCCTGTATGCGGAAGACGAAATGTTGCTGACCGACCGGTTGCGGGTGAATGCCGGGTTGCGCTTTACCCTTTTCCATGTGCAAGGAGAGACATACCAGTCATTCCAGCCCCGTTTTTCCGCCCGCTATCTGTTAGGGCGGAACCTGTCGGCAAAAGTGTCCTATACGAAGATGAACCAATATATCCATTTATTGTCCAACAGCTATATCAGCCAGCCGACGGATATCTGGGTGCCGGTTACCGGGAATATCCGTCCGATGCATGCGCATCAGGTAACGGGTGGCCTATTTTGGCATTATAAAGAATTGGATTTCTCGGCTGAAGGCTATTACAAACGGATGAATAATCTGGTGGAATATAAGGATAACGGTCCGGTTCTTCCCTCTTTTGAGGGGTGGGAAGACCGGGTCGGAGTGGGGAAGGGACGTTCTTACGGCTTGGAACTGATG
The DNA here is from genome assembly GCF_001915675.1 of Parabacteroides sp. merdae-related_45_40. Lineage (NCBI taxonomy): Bacteria > Pseudomonadati > Bacteroidota > Bacteroidia > Bacteroidales > Tannerellaceae > Parabacteroides > Parabacteroides sp. merdae-related_45_40. The sequence continues at coordinate 13,679 of NZ_MNQY01000148.1, forward strand.
GTGCAGAAAAAGACCGGGCGGTTTAACGGATGGATCGGGTATACGCTCTCCTGGTCCGATCGCTGGTTTCCGGATGGGACGGTCAACAAAGGACATCGTTTCCCCTCCAAATACGACAACCGGCATAAAGTCGATATCGTCGCTTCCTACAAACTTTCTAGGAAAGTGGAGCTGACGGCAGCCTGGATGTATAAGTCCGGTAATCACCTGACGATTCAGGATGTGCAATACCGCCCGTTACCGGAGCTGACGGAGCGCGGCTATCAGGAGGAGCTTAGGTGGGGATATGGCGAGAACGCAAGTTCGCGCAACAATTACCAGCTTCCGGCTTACCACCGGCTTGATTTAGGTGCTAATTTCTACCGGTATAAGAAGAACGGGCGTATGGGAATCTGGAACCTGAGTCTTTGCAATGCCTATTTTAAGGCGAATCCTTTCTCAGTCCGGCCTATTTATTATCAAACGGAAAAAGGGCGGGAGGTCGTGTTGGAGCAGACCTTGTTGTTTCTTTTCGTCCCTTCCGTTTCTTATACATATAAATTCTGATGGCGATGAAGAAGATACTGTTTGCCTTGTGCCTGCTTTTGTTTGCCTCTTGTACCCGCGACGTGGTGCTGGTCCTTCCGCCCGTTTCTCCACGCCTGGTGCTGAATGCTTCCGTTTCGCCGGATACGGATGTGACGGCTTTCTTGTCCAAAAGTTGGTTTGTCTTGGACACGGTTACGGACGACGGGGTCGAGGATGGCAGCATACAAGTGTTTATAAACGACCGTTTGCAAGGACGTATGCAGCCCGTTTCCGATAGCCGGTTTACAGGACGGTACGTGTTGCCCGGATGCCGTGTGAGGGCCGGCGATCGCTTACGGCTGGAAGCAGAGGCGGGTGGTTTCGATCCGGTAGGGGGAGAGACAGTTATCCCGGATCCGGTGGAGGTGTTGTCTGTCGATACGGTCCGTTTTACCCGCTTTGGTTATGGAGGATATGAATATCCTTCCATACGGCTGTATGTCCGGTTCCGTGACAAGCCGGATAAACGAAACTATTATCGCTTGATAATTGAAAAACAGACAGAGTTCCAGAAGGGAGACAGTGTGATAACCTGTAGTTCGATGTACCGGTCAGAACTTAATTATACGGATTGGTTGGGTGTAGTTTATGAAGATCCGGTATTTCGTTCGACAGTGACGAATCCGGTTATTGAACAGTTAGATGGGACGACTTGCCGGGGCACGTTTACGGACGATATGTTCGATGGCAAAGACTATACGGTCCGCTCTTCTTTCTGGCCTGTCGATAGTTCCTTTAAGGGCGATTCTGTAACGACAACGGTGCATTATGATATTCGTCTGATGGCTATTTCGGAAGAATACTATCGGTATCTGGTTGTAATCCGTAATTTCTCTATCTCGTTGGGTGATGCTTACTTAGATGGTTTGGTGGAACCCACCGCCACTTATACGAATGTCGAAGGTGGTTTTGGAATTGTTGCCGGTTGCCAACTGGCCCATCGCCGTTTTACAATGCCTTTCGGTGATAAAGAACCCTCTTGGAATCCGTTTGCCGTTTATGATTGATTTAAAAAAATTTCCGGATCGAGTAGGGGTTTTTCCTGTTTTCCTGTCTTATGGATGAAAAGTCAATAAAGATAAGATGAAGAAGTTTATGTCGAGAGGATGGTTTACCTGTGTTTTTGTGTGTTTGAGTTGTTTTTTGATATCGGAGAAGTTGTTGGCAGAGGTAAATGGTGGAGATGAGGTTCGAACGGTTACATTGAACATGTGGAACGTTTCTTTGAAGGAGATTCTGACAGAGATCGAGAAGCAGGCCGGAGTGACTTTTTCGTATGAATCATCTTTGTTGAAAGAGTTTCAGAAAACGAGTTTCAAAGTGAACGATGCTGCATTGGACGATTGTCTGGCACGACTTTTTGCCGGCTATCCGTTCGTGTACAAGAGGACAGGAAATATTGTCGTTCTGAAACGTAAACCCAGACAGGTCACGATCAGCGGTTTTGTGCGGGATAAAACTTCCGCAGAATCCCTGGTCGGGGCTTCTGTGTATGAAGTGAACAGCCTGAGCGGTGTGGCTGCCAATACCTATGGATTCTTTAGTCTTTCGTTGCCTGTACCGTCGGGCAGTGATGGTGCTCCCGTTCGTTTGCAAGCGTCTTATATCGGTTATGAGAGCCATCTGTTCACAATTCCAGTGTTGAAGCAAGACACAGTCTTGGTAATCGATTTGCAGCCTAATGCCGCAATCGGAGAAGTGTTGGTGACAGCCTTGGAAACAACCCGCCAAACGGTCCGTAGTACGCAAATGGGAACATTGGAGGTGAATCATGCTACTATTCGTGCGACTCCGACTTTGTTGGGGGAGGCCGATATTATCCGGACCTTGCAATTGACACCTGGAGTGTCGGCTGGGACGGAAGGTATTTCTGGTTTGTATGTTAGGGGTGGAAATTCGGATGAGAACCTTTTTCTGGTCGATGGTAATCCTGTCTATCAGGTGAATCATATCGGCGGTTTTTTCTCTGCGTTCAACAATGAGGCGATTAAAGGCATGAATTTCTTCAAAGCCGGTTTCCCGGCCCGTTACGGCGGACGCCTTTCTTCGGTGGTGGATGTGCATACCAAGGAGGGGAATATGAAAGAATTTCATGGATCCGCCTCTTTAGGGTTGGTTTCCGGTAATCTGAATCTGGAAGGGCCGATTTGGAAAGACCGGACTTCTTTCAATATAGCGCTTAGGCGTACGTGGTTGGATGTGCTGACGGCTCCTGTGCTGGCGATTGTAAATAAGAAAAATAAAAAGAATGGGGAACGTATTAATGTCCGTTATGCTTTCCATGATTTGAATGCTCGTATCGACCATCGTTTCAGCGACCGGAGTAGGATGTATTTGAGCCTCTATAACGGGAATGATGTCTTGAAAGTAGGAAGTGAAGATTTTGCTTATTCCGAATATACAAGCGAATATCGTAATACGATCGACGCCTATATGCGTTGGGGGAATTTGGTCGCTTCTGCTGGCTGGACGTATGCGTTCAGTAATAAGTTATTCGGAAAATTGTCCGGTTTCTATACGCGATATCGTTCTAAAATCAGATATAAAGAGGAAGATGTTTCCGGTAAGGAAGGTGATTCCGGATATAAGTATTCTTTGGACGAGACGACCAATGTGACAGGAATCACGGATTTTGGTGTTCGTACCTCGTTTGATTATCGACCGGTGGCGGCACACCGTATCCGTTTTGGCGGTGATTACCTGATTCATTATTTTCAACCGGAGTATAACCGGATGAAAGCATTGGACAATAGTCTGCCGGATTCTATGCAGATTGCTAAAACTTTTTCCGACGACAAGTTGTGGGCACATGAATTGGCTGCCTATGCTGAAGATGATTGGTCGATTTCCGATGCTTTTCGTTTAAATGTCGGACTTCGTTTCAGCCTGTTTAATATTGATAACAGGACGTATACCGGTATTGAGCCGCGTGTTTCTATGCGCTGGTTGCTTTCACCTGATGTTAGTTTGAAAGCTTCTTACTCCCGTATGAACCAGTATGTACATTTGATCAGTAACAGCTTTATGGATTTGCCGACTGATTCTTGGATGCCGGTGACTAATAAGTTGAAGCCGCTTGTCAGTGACCAGATTTCTTTGGGTGGTTATTACAATTGGAATCAGCTATTGGATTTTTCTGTTGAAGGTTATTATAAACGGATGAACAACTTGTTGGAATATAAGGATGGTTATAGTCTGATTCCTTCATCCGTTTCATGGGAAAATAAGATGGCTTCCGGTGAAGGGCGTGCTTACGGAGTGGAGTTTATGGTTCGTAAGCAAACAGGAAAAACAACTGGATGGGTCGGGTATGCGCTGGCGTGGGCGGATCGTCAGTTTGACGAAATAAATAAAGGACGGCGCTATCCTTCCCGTTACGACAATCGGCATAAATTGAATATTGTTGTCATGCATAAACTCTCCAAAAAAGTAGAGCTGTCGGCTGCCTGGACTTATTCGTCTGGTAATTATACAACATTGTCACTGGAAAATTATTATCCGAGTGACCATCTGCACCAACCGGGAGAAAGACCTTTCTGGGGGAATGGGACTGGTGAAGATTATTATGACCAACGTAATAATTATCAACTTCCTGCCTACCATCGTTTGGATGTGGGCATTAATATATATCGTCCTAAAAAGAAGGGGCGTATGGGAATTTGGAATATTAGTATTTATAACGTGTACAGCCGGATGAATCCTATCCTGGTTTATAAAGGAGATGTCAAAGAGGAGGCTGGATCAGACGACTATGGGAATCCGAATGTCACCTATCGGAATGCATTCAAGTCTATTGGTATTTTTCCGATCATACCGTCGGTTTCATATACATATAAATTTTGAAGGAGGAAAAAGATGAGATATAATATTTGTATATTGGTTTTGTTGTTGTTTGTCTTGTCCGGTTGCGAGAAAGAGATAAATTTGGAACATATGCGTCCTGAACCCAAACTGGTGTTGAATTGTCTGGCCGTACAAGGTGATACACTATCGGTAGAACTTTCCCGTACCTGGTTTTATGCGGATAATAAGGTCAAAGATATTTTTGTGTCTGGTGCGGATGTAAAACTTTATGTGAACGATGTGTTCCGGGAATCATTGTCCGAAGTGGCCGTAAAGTATGAAGAGCTTGATATCGATGCCGTTCGTTACAAATCTTCATCTTATATACCTGTGGCGGGCGATCGGATACGCCTTGTGGCTTCTCGGAATGGTTTTAAGGATGTGGAGGCCGTGACGGAAGTCCCGCGCCCCTGTTCTGTCTCGGGTTTCGAACTTCAACAGGAGAGTGTAAGAGATACTACTGAATGGTTTGATGATGCATATATACATTTGGCTCAAAATAATACCGTGTGCTTCACTCTTCACGACGAACCAGGCGAAGACAATTATTATCTGATTTATTTCCGTCAGGGAAATATTTGGGGAGGAGAAAACGATACTGTTTATTCCTGGTATTCTTTTAGGCCTGATTATGGTAGTGAACCGGTATTTGCTGTTCAGAATTCGGCTTTAGATCAGATTTTCGGATATGATGGTGTGGGTGGTTATAACGGACTTGCTTTTTCGGACGAGTTGTTCGATGGGAAAAGCTATCAGTTTAAGATCCCTTGGAAAATAAGTCTTAGCTATACTCAGAGTGTCGATTATACCCCCTACATATACCGTTGTTATCTGTATTCCGTTTCTCGCTCCTATTATAATTATATGAAAACCATGAATGATTTGTATGAGAGTGGCTTTGTCGGCGATCTGGCGGAAATAGGCTTTGCCGAACCGGTCCGCATCTATTCGAATGTAGAAGGCGGAACCGGTATTTTAGGCGGCAGCTGCATGGAGTCCTGGGAATTTACAAGTGAATGATCAAGTCTACGCTGACCGGATAATGGTCCGAAATCCCTTCAGTTTCTATTCCGTTGTGGATATGGGCGTCGACACACCGGGAAACCAGGGATGGAGAAACCAGTATATAATCCAACCGTTCGCTTATCCCGTGCAGACGGGTGTCGCCATGTTGCCATCGGTAAAGGAAAGCGGTCGGGAATGTCGTTCGTTTATCGGCAGGGACATACAAACGGCATATATCGGTCAGCCCGATGGATAGGAATTGGGACAGAACTGAATAATCAAGCCGTCCGTCACGCATATTCCGGTATGTTTCTTGTTCGGCATCCCATTTCTGCTTGTTTTTGATGAGTTGGGCGTGTGTTTCCACCCAATCGGCGTCGAAAGGCGAATAGGCGTTGAAATCTCCCATGACCATACAGTTGTCCAACTGATTGTCCTGTATGTATTTTGTCAGCATTTGCGCTTCTTTCAGTCGGAACTTCCAGTCGTGAGGGCTGAGATGGGTGACGATGATATCCAATCCATACGTTTTTACGTGCAGCATGCCGTGCCAGAAATCTTCTACTTGTTTCTTTACGACCGTGATCGGTTCGTTGGAAGTTATGCCGACCGGGTATCCTTCTTCTTTCACGATGGCATAATACTTATGCCCGTATTCGGAGGCTAGTTGGCCTAAATTCTTTTCTGTAAATCCAACCAGTTCGGTTATGGCCAGAATGTCCGGTTGCTGTCCTTTTATCCAGTCGATAAAGTTTGCTCGCCGGGAAGCATCATGTTCGAAACCGTTCCAAATATTGTAGGATATAACCCGTAGTTTCTCTTTTCTTGCTGGTTGCCCGTTGCTTGTTATGGGAAATAACGATATGAGCAGTAAGGTATAGAGTATATGATGTAGTTTCATGGTTCTATTGTTTTGACACATTTAAAAGTGGGTGTTGCGATAATTTTGTCTATTATTTCTTTATGTTCAGTTACCGATCCGGAACATTCCGATCTTGCCTGCCGGATAGAACATGAACTGGCGTTCCATCTTTCCGCGGATCGGATTGTATTCGTAGTTAACCCCTACGCCGACCCTGAAGCCGCTGTCGTTCACCTTGAATTCGAATGCTCCGCCTACGTTTGTATGGTTGTAAAACGGGTTCATCAGCATATGTGGGTTGTTTCTTTCGTTGTGATCGTAAAACGTATATTGTCCCCATCCTCTCACTGTCATCCAGTCGGTCACGTCATAGCTGGCCATCGCATTGAACCCGCCCATGAATTGGGGGGAAGGATTGAACGGGGTGAAATAGCGTCCGCCGAAAGCGCCTCCCGACAGGGAGAACCGGTCGTATGTCCATAGTAGTTCCGTGTTGATCCGGGTAAGACCACCGATGCCGGGCCATGTGTATTGTTGTCCGCTTGTGATAAAGGCCACTTGTTCGCTGACGGGGATGATCGATACTTCATGGAAATCCAATGCCATCGGCGAAACACGTCTTAACATCGGTGTGTAAGGATTGAAGAAAGGCTGGTAGGCAGCAGATGAAATAATCATGTCCATCGGGCGTTCCTGTTCATATGCGGATTGGACCGGAAGATCGGGAATGAATTCACGCAACTTGGCTTCGATCAGTTGCCTGTCCGATGGCGTGAAACTTTTGTATGTGAATTTGGGCAGGTTCAAGTCGAAAACTGCCCGTTTGGGTACTGCCACCATTCGTCCTTCTTTGGTTCTGATCCAAGTCAGATCAGATTGTGCTTGCAAACATAATGCGCACAATAACAATATGATTAAACTAATTCCCCGCTTCATACAACAACTCATTTAATTTCTGCGAAGATAAAAATAAATTTAGATATTTGTGTATAAATAATGAAGATCGGTGCAACTATCCGGAAATCTGTTTCATCATGTAATCAGAGGGTAGCAAGTATTTATGGACGAACAACTGTTAATCGACGGATGTAAGCGTGGCGAAGCATTGGCTCGTAAAGAATTATATGAACTGTACGCACCTGCCATGATGAGCGTGTGTGTCCCGGTCAATTTGGTGATTAATTTGTGGGACAATCCGGATTGGAATGTGTACGTCTCCGGGGGCATGATAGAGAAAGGAGTGCGCTTCGAGTTTTGAAAATCAATGGCATAGTATAAACTATTATGTGCTTCCGCTTGTTATATTTTATAGTTACTTAAAAAAACAGGCGATGAAATTCTTTATTGACACGGCTAATCTGGATCAGATCCGGGAAGCAAATGAATTGGGTGTACTAGACGGTGTTACCACCAACCCTTCTCTGATGGCGAAAGAGGGTATCAAGGGAGTAGAAAACCAGCGTAGACATTACATCAAAATCTGCGAAATGGTGAATGGGGATGTGAGTGCCGAAGTGATTGCCACAGACTACGAAGGCATGATCAAGGAAGGTGAGGAACTGGCCGGACTAAATCCGCATATCGTAGTGAAGGTCCCTTGTATAGAAGCCGGAATCAAGGCAATCAAGTATTTTTCAGGTAAAGGCATCCGTACGAATTGTACGCTTGTCTTTTCTCCGGGACAGGCATTGTTGGCGGCCAAAGCGGGTGCGACGTATGTTTCTCCTTTTGTCGGCCGTTTGGACGACATTGCGAGTGACGGAATTGAACTGGTGCGTAAGATTGTTGAGATGTACGATTACTACGATTACGAGACGCAGGTGCTGGCAGCCTCCATCCGTTCTACACAGCATATCATTCAGTGCGTGGAAGCCGGAGCCGATGTGGCAACCTGTCCGCTTTCTGCTATCAAAGGCTTATTGAAACATCCGCTTACCGATAGTGGCTTGGCAACTTTCCTTGCCGACTATAAGAAGGTGAACGGATGATTTTCTTCCTTTTTTTATTCACTCTTTAGGCTTTTTACCGGGTTGCTCGAAGCTGCCCGGTAACTGTGCCATCCTACCGTTAGTAATGTGATGGCCAAGACGATGCCTCCGCCCATTAGGAAATAGAGTGGGGAAATGCTTATCCGGTTGGCGAAACTTTCCAGCCAACGGTTCAGCAGTACCCAGGCAAGAGGTGTTGCAATCACGAATGCCACTGCTATCCATTTGACGAACTGTCGGATCAGTAGTAACATGATGCTTCGTGTGCTGGCTCCATTCACCTTTCGGATGCCGATCTCTTTGGTCCGCTGTTTGGTCGCGTACAAAGCCATTCCAAACAGGCCGAAGCAGGTCAGGAGGATACTGATGATGGAATACATCAGCAATAAGTTCGCCATATCGGTCGTCCTGCGGTTGCGTTGCATGAATACTTCGTATACATCTATATAGGTGAAGTATTCATTAGGGTTTACCTTTTTCCATACCGCTTGTAACGTTTCCATCCCTTCCTTTTTCTGTTTTTCATTCAGTCTGACATAGAGTGTCCGGTAGTGTTGGTTGCCGGCGTTATTGAGATAGATCAAGGAAGGCATCGCTTCTTCTTCCAGCGTATTGATATAGAGGTCGCTGACAATCCCGCAGATTGTACATGCCTGTTTTGGATCCCCGGCCAGGACATTTTGGAAGGATTTGTCATACCGGCTGACCAGTTGGCCGACAGGGTTTTCACCGGCCGGGATCAGTATGTCCGCATATCTCCGGTTTATGTAGACTGGTTGGTCATATTTCTGCATGGCTTCCCGGGGAGCCAGTCCTTGGTGGATTTGTAGGTTCAGGGTTTGCAGGAGATCTTCTTCGCCCATGTATTGGACCGACGAATAGTAGGATTCTGATCCATCTTTGTTTTCAACAATGATCTGTTGGAGCCAGGCGAAGAGGAGGGAACCTCCGGCACGTGTGACGGAGGCTATTTCCGGTCTGTTCTTCAGTTCGGCTGCGAATGTGTTGACATCCAGTTTCCCTCCTTTCCAGCTTCCGATTTCGATTAGATTGCGGTAGCATTCGCCTTTCTTTTGTGTCAGTTTCAATTGTGCATGGATGGTGAGTGTTCCGATAACCAGCCCGATGGAGATGATATACTGCATGACGGAGAGAGCGGTGACGACCTTTCTTTTTTTGTTTCCGGTGAAGAACAGGCGGTAGTTGCTATCCGTCAGGTTGGCGATTTTCCGGCTCATGTAGCAAGCTGGGATAATGGACATGATCAGGATTAGTCCGCAGATAACGGGTAGCACCTGCCTGTTCAGAAAAAATCCGGTGGTGATCCTTCCGGACATGATCCGGTTGAAAACGGGGATCAGGTCGTGGGCGATCAGCAACGAGAGCAGGAAGGCGATGCCGACCGTGAGGAATGTATCCAGAAACAATTGGTAGTTCATCTCTGCTTGTGTGGCTCCCATCAGCTTTTGTGTGTGTATGATCCGTATCTGTTGAAGGATCCGGGAGAAACTGAGATTGATATAGTTAGAGCAGGCGATCAGCAGGATCAGTAAGGCTGATATCAGCCCGATGAGTAACAGCGATTGCTGGGAACGGGCGATATAAGGAATCGATTCCTGCGTATAGTGTTGGAAATAGGATTCTTGTAAGGTATAGAAATAGTATCGCCCTTTCTCCTGTTGCAGGGTAGGGACTCCGTCTGCTTTGATCTTTTGGGCGAATTGTTCTTTGTCGAACGAGGGGGAGACTTTCAGAAGGGCGACTCCTCCACCGTAATAGTCTTGTCCGATACCGGTGAGCATGTCGAATTTGAGGTAGGACTGAGAATGTTCTTTCAATACGGCAGCAATTTGGAAAGGGCGGGAAAGGGGTGTTGTTTCGTCCTCATAACGTATGCCTCCGTCCGCCAGGTCTATTTGGACAATCTTTCCTACCGGGTTTGTTTTTCCGAATAGTTTCCGGGCACATGATTCGCTTAGCGCGGCTTTGTCCGGGGAGGCAAGGGCGTCATGCAGGTTGCCGTGCAGTACTTCATATTCGAAGAAGCGGGCAAAAGTAGTGTCTGTTATGGTAATCAGGATTGGGTCGTATTTTTTATCCCCTATGGTGACGGAGTTGCAATCGATTGAGCCGAAGCGCAGGTAATCTTCCACTTCCGAATATTGCTCTTTTAGTTGAATCGGGATCTTTCCAACAATAAAAGATACCTTTTCTCCTGACTTCAGCGGCGAATCCTGGGCCATATAGACGATCTTTTCTTTGTTCGGATTATCAGCCTCGATGTTGAATTCATATATGACGAAGGCTGCCAGCAGGTTTGTACAGGCAATCCCGATTGCCAAGCTGACAATCGAAATAATGGAAAACGTTTTATTGCGCCACCAACTACGGAGGACCAGTTTGAGTGCTACGGCTTTCATGACTTTTGTTTTAATACGGATCAAAGCTATCCCCTTTCTGTGGATGTCGCAAAGGATAGTTCTTTTTTCTTCGGGAAACCGAAAATTTGTCTAATTATTGGACAATGGGACCGTCATTGAGTGAAGGGAAATGTTTAGGTGTAACTTGTTTTCGACAATGTCGAGAATATATGTAACATTGTGGGGAACAAATTACGTTTGATTGCGGATTTCTTGATAGAAAATATAATTTTGTAATCAGAAAAAATGAAACTATGCTGGATGGGAAAATAATTCTTGTGGATGATAACGAAGCAGTGTTGAAAACATTGAAAATGATTCTGGCACGCGAGTTCAAGACGCTAGTAGGAGTGTCCGTGCCGACACTTTTGCCGGCTTTGTTGCGTGAGGGCGATGTCGATATTGTCCTGTTGGATATGAATTTTGTGACCGGACGGCAGGATGGAAGCGAGGGCTTGTTTTGGCTGGATCGGATTGTGGGGCGTCCCGATCCGCCGCAGGTGGTCTTGATCACGGCCTTCGGAGATATTGAACTGGCGGTTTCCGCCTTGAAAAGGGGAGCGGCTGACTTTGTTGTCAAACCGTGGGATAACGAGAAGCTGGTAGCGATTTTACAAGGGGCTTTCCGGCGCAGGCGGAAGGTGCGGACAGAAGCGGCTTCGATGAGGCGGATATCGGCAGAGGAGGAGAATGGGCAGGTCGTTTCCCTTTTGGTCGGGTCTCTGTTAAAGAAATACGCACAGGCGTATGGAAAACAATTGCCGGTCGTTACATCCGACGGGCTGGATAAACTCTCCGGTCTGATCCGGCAAGGGGATCTTTCGGCTTTGCAACAAACAATCGAGCGGGCTGTCTTGTTGACGGACTCGTCTTCGCTTGGGGCGGACGATTTCCATATCGAAAAAACGGCTTCCGCATCCCGTCCGGTGACATTGGAGGAGATGGAGAAGCAGTTTATCAGTGAGGTGCTGCGCGAGAAGAACGGCAACCTGACACTTTGTGCCCAACAGTTGGATATCAGCCGGCAGACGCTATATAACAAGATACGGAAGTACGGTTTGTAGCCGGATAGACACCCTTATCGTACAACGATCATTACATAATCCCGTTCATGCACTTTCGGGTTATCCAGCAGTTCGACCAACTTCTTTTGCTTGGGCGAGCCGGTGCGCTTTACCAGTTCGCGCATCTCGGTGACGGTACGGAGCATGTACAGGCAATCGTCCGTTTGTCCGTCCGGCCAGAAAGGCATCCCGTCGTCTAGGTCGTTAATGAAGCCCCTGTTTTTGTCAGCCGGCAGCATGACCGTGCGTCCTTCTTCTTTCAAGTAGACTGCCTGGTGGGTCAGGCTCGGTTTGTAGTCATATTCCCAGCCGAGCCAGTTTGCGATGATTCGTCCCCCCTTTTGATAAAGGCCCATGAACAAACCTTTGGGGTTCTCGTAAAAAGTTTTCAACCACATTTTGCCTTTGGGGATTTTAGCATCCGCCATCTCTTTCAGGTTAAGCCCTTGCTCCCCGTAACGGATAGCGTAGAGCGGGGCGACGGTTTGCGGATTGCGTAATTGGTAGACGGTGTCGCAATAGGGCATCATGAAAGTCATCCGGTCTTGTCCGGTGTTCCAGTAAAACGTTTGGAAGAACGGAATGTTGTCGGTCATCGTGCGCGGGGCCAACTCCCCTTCTTTCAACCTGAATTTGCAGAGCGTATCGCCTTGGAGGTTGAACGTCGTGATTCCGTCCGGTTCTCCCGTTGCCTCACTTTGGTTACATAAGGTATAACCAGTGGAGGAGAAACCAAGTAGTTTGTCGTCGCGTCGACCGAGCGGATATTTCTCGATGGGGCTTTCGGGGAAGATGTAACTTTGGATCGTCAGCATCGTATCCAGTGGCGGCAAGACACTGATGCAGGGGATGCTGTCCGTCCCGGTTCTCCGCGTTTCCTGAGTCTTCCCGCTAAGGGCGACATACATGCGGGTGGTTTTCTTATCGTAAAACATGTTCTGCCCGTTCATCTCGTTGTTCCATTTATAAGCCAATGCCTTGAAGCCATACCGTTTGCTCGGAATACCTTGTTTCCGGTAGTAGATGCGCGGGTTGTTGAATGTGATAAAGGCATTGCTATCCGGTAGCTCGATTGCCTGGGTGACGGTGAACCGGGCATCTCCGACGGTATAGTATTCGATCTCGGAGGCGATCTGGCTCAACTTCAACGGAGCGGGTTTCCTGGAGGCTTGTTCCACATCTACGATTTTTACGGGTTCGGAACGGTCTATCTGGGCTTCCATCTGTGGGGCGGCCGGGATGTGCCGTGCTTTTTCTTCCGTCTGCTTGCATCCGGTCGTTATCAGTAAAACGGATAGGATACCTATGGTAAAAAGGTGCTTTTTCATCTTGAATCTGTATTTGTAGCGAATGTAATGATTTATTATGAGCCTGTTTAAATTTCCCTGAAATAAATTTTGCATAGCCTTCATCGGCCAGCTTTATCTCTTTATAGGATTATTTTGAAAAACAACTGTCATACTATCACTAATTTCCTTTTATCAATTGAATATCAATAGACACAAGCAATGATAGTAGGTATGATGGATGCCTATTC
>NZ_MNQY01000149.1:0-17599 GCF_001915675.1 Parabacteroides sp. merdae-related_45_40
TCCCTGTACCGCCCGGAGAAATTCACCATGTACTCCCCGTCGGTGCACCCGCTGTCAAACCAGCTGCCCTCACGCAGGACGCGTACAAACTCGGAAGGGTCGGAGGCGGCAATCCTGCCGCCATCCGCCAAAATATACATATGCTTGCTCATGCCGATAATTTTTTAGTTCTTAATTTATAATATAGCTTCTGTTCATCGTCCAGGAAAGGGATGTTCCGGAGCGCGGTGGCCGTGGGCACCTGTCCCCTCGTGGCGAAGGTAACCAATTTATGGAGAAACAGCACCCAGTTACGCATTTTTGTGAAGTTGGTCGTTCCCGAATGCTGGCGGAACTCGACCGTCTTGTGCCGTGAATAGGCTTCGAGATTCACCTTGTGGTAACGGTTGCCGATTCTGTTTTTCAGCTCGTCCACCGTCTGGGCCGAGCGTATCATCTCATCAGATACATGGCCCAATCCCTTGCAATAGTAGTTATCTCTGCGGGATGCCGGCATGAACCTGTCGATGACCGGTTCCAAATGTTTGTAGCTCAGGGCCAGGTTACGCCAGGTCTCCATGCTGAAACCGGCGGCATCGATATGTACGTGAAGCCCGCAGCTCCCGTTCACCTTCACGTCACACAGGTCAAGTATCCAGCATACCTTCTCCAGTTCCCGCAGGCCGACTTCGCCGACCAGTATCGGACTGACCAGTTCGAAAGTGTCGTTGCCGCTTATACTGCTGTCCGTCACGAGTTTCCAATGCGGACGGGTGGTATGATTGTAGCTTTCCACCATAACCTCGATTCCTGCCTCCCTGAGCTCGCGCGCGAGCCGTTCACGGGAGCAATTGTAGGCCTCGATCTCGATACCGAACTTACGGTTGAAAGTGTAATCCGGTGCGGCTGTCGCCGAATGAGCATTCGGACCGCCCTCACGTTCCCTCATCCGGCGCAGGGCGTTCACTACAAAACCGTAATTGCCGTTGGTCACCATCCTGGCGATTTCCGCACGGGGAACCCCCAGAAGGAACAGCTGCCGGATCTTACTTGTCTTCGTTGTCTCTTGTGCTAAAATGCTTCTAATTTGCTCGTTCATAACTTGTTAACTCCTTTATTGTTACACTACTAAGGTAATGCTTTCACAGGAGAAGTCGTAATTGTAAGAGTCTTATTATCATGCTGTTAGCTTACTTTATCTTAGGCTAAAAGTCCTTATTCAAGGTGTCTGTATCCTAACCGGTTGGTATCGGATTCCTCCTGATTGATGGCATATCTTCTCCACCGGTTCTGGAAGGTCGGTTCTTTTCCTTTTCTGAGTTCATATCTTAAAATCTTAAATTATTAAATTACACAACCGGTATTGTCTCGGAATACAAAATAAAGGAAGAAGAGGACCGGACGGAACGAAACCACCTGTCACTTATAGTCATCTAAAGCCGGTTATCACTATGATACACATGAGGGAGACGGACATACCGTTCCTCTCGGACGGTTCTTCCTATGCGGAGGTGGCGTCAGAGGCTCGCTGCCTGTAGCGGCTGGAAAAACGGGCGGGATTCCGTTTCCCTGTCCACCTATCCTTTTAAATCCTTATGGGCAGGTGTGGGAGCATGCATCCACCCTGATACGAATCCTTAAATTATCGGTCCACAAGAAGTGTGAAAGTATCAATCCGTTAATGGAACCATGAGAAGCAAGCATGGCCGACACACCGGCAGGAATAGTCATGGATAGTCGGTTTTTGTCATATGGGAAGGAAAAAGAAAGCCGAAGCGGGTCTGGATCCACTACCCCCTTTGGATATGTGAGAGGAACGTTGCGATGAAAGAAAAAACTCCTCTTCACGCATGGATAAGGCAATGCCGGAAGTCCGGCAATAAAAAGATGTGGCTTCTCTACCCGGGTAAATGCCACGATTACAGACTTCTTCTTGTTCCTATTATACCATCAGGCCGATTACCCTCAGGTTAAAAACTTATCCAGAATATCCGAATCCAACCCGTGACAGACCCGGATGGGAAAGGCGATGATGCCACCGGATATGTGTATAGCCATATGACCGGACATGGAGATACGACGATAACGATACGTCCTTCTATCGGAATAAGGATATGGCGGGATGCACGGATAACCATATATGATTATCGGAACAGCGGTGTGGCAGGCTGTGGGTATATGACAGCGTCCATATACCTGATCTCGTTTTTTTATTATCGGTATTTCAAATGTCTCAAAAGCCTCTTTGACAGGTTTCCATCCGGGATGATTGCCTGAATTCGCATGTACCGGACTTTCTATTTACCTGATTCCGTAATCGTTCCTGCCATCCGTTTTTTCTCTGTGGCTGTCGCTTTTTTCCTTGTGGCATCATGGTCTGTTACCGGATGGGAAAAGCCATCTCCATCACAACCATGAATTATAGTGTAGCCATATTTGTATATAGCCGTATGATACGCTATCTCCATTTGCAGAAGTGTATAAATATCAATCCATTAATGGAGATTATAAAGAAAAAATATAAGTCACACGCGACTACCTGTCATTCTCCATTTGTAGAAGTAGCAATCTGTTAATGGAGATAATGAAGAAAAAACAATGAGGTATATACGGCTACATGTCCATTTCTTCATTTGCAGAAGTGTAGAAGTAGCAATCCATTAATGGACAATAGAGCATGTAAAGGGCCGATTTCCCATATATTCGCCTCCTTATCCCCGAATTATGGGCGTAAGTCACATGGTTATGGAGATATATCCATCCTTTAATGGGGAGAACAGCCGGTAAATATCTGATAGAAATGCCCCGCAAACCACAGGAAAATAGCCTTACAATGAGCTGATACACAATAATTATTGGAGAAACGAGGTCCGCTCCTGCGGACAGCAAGTTGTGTTTTCGTTAAACGAAAACAGGACGGTTTAACGGCAATCATGCCGCCAAACCGTCCGTTAAGCAGGCTCCGAAGTCGCTTGATTTACCTGTAAAATAAATTCTTCTATCTTAGAGTGCTTTTCCAATAAATTGTTATTAAGAATAATTATTTCCTTTGCAGATTTTCGAAATAATTTGATGGTGTCATTCCTGTTTGCTTTTTAAACATTCGACTAAGATGTTGCGGATATTCAAACCCCAACCCATATGCTACCTGTGCAATACTTTCACCCGTAGCAAGTTCGTTTTTTGCCAGTTGTATTATGTATTGACGGATATAATTACTTGCTGTATCACCTGTTGTCTTTTTTATCATATCCCCGAAATAATTCGATGACATGCAAAGTTTGTCGGCGCAATACTGCACTGTCGGCAAGCCATATGTCAGTTGCATGTTCCTGTCAAAGTAATCATGCAACAAACGGTCGAATTTCATCAACATATCCGAATTATCAAGTTTCCGGGTGATGAACTGGCGGTTATAGAAACGTTGGCAGAAGTTCAGAACCAACTCGATATAACCCACAATGATGGAATCTTGAAATTCATCGTGCCTTTTCCAGAGTTCATCCCTTATCTGGCACATCAGTGATGTCAAAATGCCGTGTTCTTCATCGCTCATGTGCAGAGCTTCATTAACACGGTAATCGAAAAACGAATAATTCTTTATCGTCCTTTCCAACGGGGTACCATGTAAAAGGTCAGGATGGAACAGTAGTGCCCAACCTGTTAGCATTACCCGTTCGCCGTTGTCCTCTTTACCACCTATCTGGCCAGGAGCAACGCAGATGACCGTTCCTTTCTTGTAATCGTACTTTCCACAACCATAAGCTAAATCTATTTCAGCTTCGTCATGAAAGAAAATACCATAGATGCTGTAATTGTTCAAGCTATGGCGTACAGGGGATACTTCCGCATAGTCAATGACACTGACTAACGGATGTCTGTCGGTGTGTCCTACCCACTGACTATAATCGCCCACATTTCGTACTTTTAGTATCTTGCTCATAGCTTTCCGTTCAAGCTCTTGTTTACATGCAAAAATACATGATTTTAATCGAATAGTCGAATAAAAAGGATAGAAATCAGTAAAATTGGTACGAACTGCCCACTTATGATTACATCGGTTATACGAGCATCAGGTAATTTTGCATCATACAAAGAAAGTAGTAATGAATGAACAAATTGACATTCCAGCGAAATTGTACGAAGATGAAGTCGTACGCTATTTTGCAGACCGTTATCATACCTCTACCGAAAATGTAGTGAGATGTTTTCTCGTTCAGGATGGAATCTGCCCTGAACAGGAAAACGAATCCATTACTTTTCGGCTGGAAGAGAATGAAATGGAGATTATGCGAGGCTTGATTGGTGAAGGTCATTCTTTAAAATTATATGATTTATGAACAGAAGAGATTTTTTAAAGCTGTCATCAATGACAGCTTTACTGGCTGCCAGAGAATGGACAGGATTATCGAAAGTCTTTGCCCAATTTCCATCGCCATCTAAAAGCAATTATTTGAGCAGGAGTAATCCGTTAGGAAATATGGAGCATAGAAATCTTGGAGGATTGTTGAATGTATCGGTTATCGGCTTGGGCTGTTTACCCATGGTGGGCTATTATGGTGGAAAGTATGAAAAGAAAGACATGATTGCACTTATCCGCCATGCCTACGAAAAGGGTGTGACCTTTTTCGATACGGCGGAGGTGTATGGACCTTATACCAGCGAAGAGTGGGGCGGAGAAGCACTCGCCCCGTTCCGTGACAAGGTGAGAATCGGTACAAAGTTCGGTTTCGGAGTCGAGGAAAAGCAACCAACCGCACTGAACAGCCGTCCCGACCATATTCGTCGCGCAGTGGAAGGGTCGCTCCGGCGGTTGCGTACAGATCATATTGACCTTTTATACCAGCACCGTGTCGATCCGAACGTGCCGATGGAAGAGGTCGCCGGCACGGTCAAGGATTTGATGCAGGAGGGAAAGGTTTTGCATTGGGGACTGTCGGAAGCCAGCGCACGTTCTATCCGTCGCGCCCATGCCGTATGTCCTTTGTCGGCTGTGCAGAGCGAGTATGCTATCTGGTGGCGAGAACCAGAAACGAAGATATTTCCGACACTCGAAGAGTTAGGCATCGGCTTCGTTCCCTATTGCCCGCTGGGACGTGCGTTCCTTACGGGTGTAATCGACGAGAACAGCCGTTTCTACGAGGGCGACCGTCGCTGGAACCTGCCGCAATTCACCCCTGAAGCGCTGAAACACAACATGCCGCTCGTGGCACTTGTCCGCAAATGGGCGAAGCGCAAACGTGTGACTCCGGCGCAGTTCGCCCTCGTATGGATGCTTTCGCGCAAGGCGTGGATAGCCCCGATACCCGGCACGACCAATCCTGCCCATCTGGATGATTTTCTCGGTGCGGCGACCGTTCGTCTCACTCCATACGAAATGGAGGAGTTCGACAAAGAATACGCACGAATCGACCTTATAGGCCACCGTGCCGATCCGTTTACTGAAAGCCAAATCGACAAATAGAATATTTATGATATGAAAAAGATTTTATTGATTCCGTTTTTATTGTTTGCCGCCTTGTCTATGGCGGCTTGCGGAGGCGATTCTGATGAGCCGTTCACTTCAGAACAGCCCGAACAGCCGGAAAATCCGGGTGGCGGTGATGATTCCGACGATAATCCCGACACGCCTGCCCCCGGCGGGAACGGCCGTTACCTTGTCCTTTATGCTTCCCGCACGAACAATACCGAGCGTGTGGCGCAACTGATTCAGACGACACTCGACTGCGATATTCTCGAAGTGGAGCCGGAAACGGCATACGACAATGACTACAACGCCATGTTGGAACGCTCGCAGGAAGAGCTGGCGGCTATCCGTCAGGGCAACTATCCTCCGATCAAGACTTCGTTGGAAAATTTCGATGACTATGACATCGTATTTGTCGGTTATCCCATCTGGTATAGCAGCATGGCGACATCGATGCAGACATTCCTGCACGAACACGCAGCAAAACTTGCCGGAAAACGAATCGCACTGTTCGCCACCAGCGGCAGCAGCGGTATCTCCACATCGGTAAGTGAAGCACGCAGCCTATGCCCGGAAGCGACGGTAATCGACCGGACCCTGTTGCTGACATCTTCGGGGCTTTCGCAAATGGCGACCCGTGTTCCTGCATGGCTCGAAGAAATCGGAGCAGGGCGGGAAGAATCGGATAAACCGGATACTCCGGATGAAACTTCTCTGAAAGTGAACATTACGGTCGGCGACCGCACGATTACCGCCACGATGGAGGACAATGCCGCAGGCAGGGATTTTCTTTCCCGTCTGCCGTTAGAGGTTACACTGAACGATTACAACAACACGACCGAGAAAATATTTTATCCCGGTCCGGCTCTGACGACCGAAGGCGTGACACGCGGCTGTGCGCCCACGCCCGGCGACATCACGATTTATGCGCCGTGGGGCAACGTGGCGATTTTCTGCAAGAGCTGGTCGCATAGCAACGACCTGATTAAAATAGGCCGTATCGACGGTGACGGCATCGAGGCTCTGAATATCGGAGGAGATATAGCAGTAAAATTCGAAAGGCAATAAATATGACGATAGAAGATTTCAAGACATACGTAAAGACACGGAAGCCTCTCGATACGGAGGAAATCCACCGTTTCATGGACGATATGAGCAATGAGGCCCGTCGCATCACGTTCCGCCTGAATACTGCTTATCATACGCCGGATGAAGTGCGTGGACTGTTATCCAAACTGTTCGGATATGAAGTTCCGCAATCGCTGCGCGTTTTCCCACCCCTCTATGCGGATTTCGGTAAGAACATCACCGTAGGTGAAAATGTGTTTATCAACGCCTGCTGCCACTTTCAGGATCACGGCGGAGTCACGATAGGCGACGGATGCCAGATTGGACACAACGTAGTGTTTGCTACGCTCAATCATGGACTTTCGCCCGAAAAGCGGAAAACCACTTACCCAGCTCCCATCGTGCTGGGTAAGAACGTTTGGATCGGCTCCAATGCGACTATCCTGCAAGGCGTGACTATCGGAGACAACGCTGTCGTTGCGGCAGGAGCCGTTGTAACAAAAGACGTTGCGGCAAATACGGTCGTGGGCGGCGTTCCGGCAAAAATTATGAAACATATAACAAAATAAGAATTAGAGATGGAAAAAATGAAATTACCTTCAATTGCATTAGGCACATGGTCGTGGGGCGTAGGATTCGCCGGTGGCGACCAAGTATTCGGAAACAACCTCGGGGTGAATGAACTGAAGCCCGTATTCGATGCGGCAATGGCCGGAGGTCTGAACCTGTGGGATTCTGCTGTAGTTTATGGCATGGGTGCTTCGGAAAGCTTACTTGCCGCATTCACCAAAGAGCACAACCGTGAAGATGTACTCATCTCAACGAAGTTTACTCCCCAGATTGCTGGGGATTCCGTTAATCCGGTAGAAGATATGCTGGGTAGCAGTCTCGAACGTTTCGGCACGGACTATATCGACATCTACTGGATTCACAATCCGGCGGATGTGGAGAGGTGGACTCCGTTCCTTGCCAACCTCGTGAAAAACGGCAAAGTAAAACGTGTGGGTGTCTCCAACCACAACCTTGCACAGATCAAGCGTGCGGAAGAGATTCTTTCCAAAGAGGGAGTGCATATTTCCGCTGTGTAGAACCATTTCAGCCTCCTTTACCGTTCGTCGGAGAAAGCCGGCATCCTGAATTATTGCAAGGAAAACGGCATCGACTTCTGGGCATACATGGTGCTGGAACAGGGCGCATTAAGTGGAAAATATGACACAGCCCATCCGCTACCTGCCGGAAGCCAACGCGGTGATACCTACAACCCGCTATTGCCGCAAATCGAAAAACTTGTTGCCGCGATGCGCACAGTCGGCGACAAATACGGCATCACTCCGGCACAGGTTGCTCTGGCTTGGGCGATTGGCAAAGGAACGACACCGATCATCGGTGTGACGAAACCCGCTCAGGTGCAGGATGCGCTTGAAGCCATAAAGGTGACACTGACCGACGATGAAATGAAAGTTTTGGAAGAGACGGCTGAAAATACCGGTGTAGATACGAGAGGTGCTTGGGAAATGCCGATGATTTAACTCCAAATGCGGAATTATATGAAACAGAAAACATATATAGGCATAGTTGTCAGTTTTGTCATGGCGATTATATTCGGTATGGAAGTTTATGCTTCATCCCATGAAACAAATATAAATTTCCCCAAGCAGTCATTATCAGATCCTTGTATGCTGTATGACAGTTTGATTTTCAATCGAGGGCAAGAAGTACGGTCAGAACATTATACCGGAAAAATCTGTATTTCCACGGTTGTAATAAAACCTGAATATGACATTCATCACCTCATATTCGAGCCAGGAAGTTACAATTCATGGCATATTCATCCTGATGCAGATCAGGTATTGTTGATATTGGATGGAGAAGGATTTTACCAAGAGGAAGGCAAGCCGAAACGCCTTATAAAGCGTGGTGATGTGATAAATACACCGGCTAATGTAAAGCACTGGCACGGAGCTACACAAGACAGTAAACTCGTTCATCTATCTGTAACAACAAAAAACGGTAAAAATCATATCGAATGGAAAGAGTTGGTGAAATCAAATGAATATAATTTATGAAACATTTGTTAATCAGCATAGTAGGCATGTTATCAATATACACATCTAATGCGCAACAAGTCATAGACGTACATTGCCACAATATCTTTCCCGAGTTCACCGAATTTCTGGAAAGACACGGGGCCGCAATGAAAGAGACATTCCCGTTGCCGCAATGGGATATAGACACCCATCTGGAATTTATGGAAAATGCCGGTATCGGAAAGGCTATACTTTCGATGTCGGCTCCGCAACCGTATTACGGCAACACTGACGAATGCACCCGGATTGTCCGCTTTTATAACGAGGCAAGTGCCCGATTGAAGTCGGACTATCCCGGCAAGTTCCTTTTCTGCGCTTCATTACCGTTGCCCGATGTCGAAACTGCCATTAAAGAAGCCGTATATGCTCTCGATACTCTCGGTGCAGACGGTATCAAATTGGCGACCAACAGTCGCGGGCAATATTTGGGCGACCCGGCTCTCGACACGTTGATGAGCGTATTGAACGAACGACATGCCGTCGTAATCCTGCATCCACACAAACCCGTGCCGGTCAATGATACTCTGATAGCAGCAACTCCGCTTGCTATTTACGAATATCCCGCTGAGACGACGCGAACGGTTGTCAATATAATTGTCCACAATGTCCCGGCACGCTATCCGAACATACGGTTTGTCATTCCTCACTGCGGCTCATTCTTGCCGCTTGCCTTGCCTCGGATGAAAATGGTGCATCCGGCTATGCTCGCCAAAGGGCTGATGAATTCCATAGACTGGGAAGCCAACCTGAAGAACTTATACTACGACCTTGCAGGAGGAGTAACTCCCGAAGTCATTAAAATGCTGTTGGCAATTACCACACCGGATCATCTCATGTATGGTTCGGATTATCCCTATCAACCGGCCGCCGTGCTGACCGAGAACCTGAATAAACTCCGTTCGGCGCTGAAATCCGATGATATGCTGGCTCCGCATATTGATGGCATACTTTGGAGCAATGCCTATAAACTATTTAATATGAACAAGTAATGAAGATACGTTTTATAAATGCAGTTTGTATTCTCGCGTTAATACTCGCTTCTGCGTGTAAGAGCGATAATGCTTCACAACTAAAAGATAAAGAAATGATGATAACGGAAAAGAAAAATATCGGTAGCAAACTGGCTCTTTACCCTATGCCCGTAACTGTGGTGGGAGCTGAAGTAAATGGTAAGGTGAATTGGCTCCTTGTGGCGCATGTCGGCATTATCGGGCATGACCGCATTCTCGTCAGCATGAGCGACAAGCATTATACCAATCAGGGCATCATAGAGTCCAAGAAACTATCCGTCAATCTCGTTGACAGGAAGATGCTTCCAAAGGCAGACTATGTGGGAAGCGTGAGTGGGGCTAACACGGACAAGTCACACGAGTTCTTATTCCACTGGGGCGAAAACGGAAGTCCTGTAATCGACGCATCGCCGCTTGTGATGGAATGCAACGTGGTGGATATATACAAGTCGGACGGCTTCGACAATTTTATCTGCTCGATTGCCAACACTTACGCTGCACCCGAAGTGCTTGACGGCAACGGGAAACTCGATTATACACGGTTGAAACCCGTGCTGTTCGAGTTTCCGACCTATTCCTACATCGCCACCGGAGAGATTATCGGCAAATGCCTGAACTTGGACAAGCAGCCGGGAATGTGCGCCAAGGAGCCGATGACCGCCGACGGTATCGTGCGCCTGTCGAAAATCGAGGTTTACCCGCAGCATCTCGACGAGTACATGAAATACGCGACCGAGGTGGGCGAAGTCTCCCTGCGTACCGAACCGGGCGTATTGACGATGTACGCAGTCAGCGAAAAGGAGAATCCCTGCAAGGTAACCATCCTCGAAACTTATGCGAGCCGTGAAGCCTACGAGAAGCATATCGTTTCCGAACATTTCCAAAAATACAAGCAGGGGACGCTGCACATGGTCAAGTCGCTGGTGTTGTCTGACCAGACGCCGCTCAATCCCGCGAACCGAATCAATAACTTCATTCAATAAAGAATCATGAACCGAATTATTTTAATTTCAGTATTCACCGTTTTAACATTTAATGTTATGGCACAGGAAAAGATAGTACAGACAGCAGGGCGCGATCAGTTAGGCGGGTTCGCCCCGAAATTCGCAGAACTCAACGACGACGTCCTTTTCGGCGAGGTATGGAGCCGCACCGACAAACTCGGTCTTCGCGACCGCAGCTTGGTGACGATTACCTCGCTCATCAGTCAAGGTATCACAGACAACTCGCTGACATATCATTTGCAGTCGGCGAAGAACAACGGTATCACCCGCACCGAAATCGCCGAAATTATCACGCATATCGGTTTTTACGCGGGTTGGCCGAAGGCATGGGCGGCATTCCGTCTGGCGAAAGAGGTATGGGCGGAAGAGACGACCGGAGAGGATGCAAAAGCTGCATTCCAACGCAAAATGATTTTCCCCATCGGCGAACCCAACACGGCGTATGCCCAATATTTCACCGGCAACAGTTACCTCGCACCGGTTTCGCGTGAGCAGGTGAATATTTCCAACGTGACTTTCGAGCCTCGCTGCCGCAACAACTGGCACATCCATAAAGCCACGAAAGGCGGCGGACAGATGCTTATCGGTGTGGCCGGGCACGGCTGGTATCAGGAAGAGGGTAAACCGGCGATAGAGATTTTGCCCGGAACGGTCATCCACATTCCGGCCAATGTAAAGCACTGGCATGGTGCGGCAGCCGACAGCTGGTTCGCGCATCTGGCGTTCGAGATTGCAGGCGAAAACGCTTCCAATGAATGGCTGGAACCCGTTACCGACGAAGAGTATGACAAACTTAAATAATCAGCCGCATGTATAGATTTTTATTGATATTGCTGTCGGTGGTCGGCATGGCTACCGACACCGGCGCACAACAAAGACAGGATATGAACAAAGGAGGATTAAACCATAAAATATTGGTAGCCTATTTCTCGGCGACGGGAACGACGGCACGAGCGGCCGAAAAACTGGCGAATGTTACGGGCGGAGAGCTTTATGCGATTGTGCCTGCACAACCCTATACGAGTGCCGACCTCGACTGGAATGACAAGCGGTCGCGCAGTTCGGTAGAGATGAACGACCCTAAATCGCGTCCGGCAATCAAAGGCAGAAAGGAAAACATCGCCGATTACGATGTCATCTTCATCGGTTATCCCATCTGGTGGGACCTCGCGCCGCGCATTATCAATACGTTCATCGAAAGCCACGACCTGAAGGGCAAAACAGTCATCCCGTTCGCCACATCCGGAGGCAGCACGCTCGCGGGCAGCGCGGCGGCGTTGAAGAAAACCTATCCCGCGCTGAACTGGAGAGAGGGACGCCTGCTTAATCGTGCCGATGAGAAAAGCATTCGCAACTGGGTAGATAACTGCAAGCTATGAAAAGAAGAAAGATTCGCAGTTTAAGCGTCAGTGAAATAGGCATGGGCTGTATGGGATTCTCCCACGGATACGGCCAAGTACCGGGCGCAGGATATGCCGAAGAAGCCATTCGGGAAGCGTTCGGCTATGGATGCAATTTTTTCGATACGGCAGAAGGATACGGGAAGGAGCTTTATTATCCCGGACATAACGAGGAGATTGTCGGGCGTGCGGTCAGAGGCTTTCGCAATGAGGTTGTGATTGCCACAAAACTGCATATCCAGCCTGAGGCGGTTGAAGATTGCGGCTCCGTTTATGCTGCCGTCCGCCGCCACCTTGAACGCTCGTTAAAGAATTTGCAGACCGATTACGTGGACTTGTACTATCTGCACCGCATCAACATGGAGGTGGACAATCTGGAGGTCGCCCATGCGATGGGCAGGCTCATTCAGGAGGGACTTGTCCGCGAATGGGGCATTTCGACGGTGGACAAGGCTCAACTTGAAGCGGCGCATGCCGTAACGCCCGTAGGTGCCGTGCAGAATATCTACTCTATGGTGGAGCGCACTTCTGAAAAAGATGTCATTCCTTTTTGCGTGGGAAACGGGATTGCTTTTGTGCCGTTCTCACCTGTCGCCAGCGGACTTTTATCCGGAAAAATTACACCGGATACGGAGTTCGGCCAGGTCGATGACGTGCGTGTATGGGTTCCACAACTGAAGCGGGAGAACATAACCGGCAATATGCCCATTGTCGAAATGCTCAGGAGTTTTGCCGCAGAAAAGCAGGCGACTCCAGCGCAGGTCTCTTTGGCTTGGATGCTCCGTAAATATACGAATGTCGTGCCCATTCCCGGCTCGAAGAACAAAGAGCGCATCATGGAGAATCTGCGGGCGTGCGAAATGCAACTGACAGATGAAGAGTTCGACAGGCTGGATTCCGAACTCGACAGATTGCCGGTATATGGCATACGCGGTCATGCGGAGACCGAACAGACTTCATTCGGAAACAACTGGTTAAAACTAAAATAATTCAAGCATGAAAAGAATTCTGATTTTAGGAGCATCCGGGACATTCGGGAAAGCTCTTGTCGAGAAGCTGAGCAATGACGAAGAGTGTCATCTGACGCTTGCATCCCGTCATGCCTCGGCTTGCTATCACGAAAGTGAGCGATGCCATGTCGTCGATTGTGACGCCATGAAAGCGGATGATTTGCAGCAGGCGATGGCGGGTTGCCATGTGGTGTATTGCGCCATATCGGGCGACGATTTGCCCGTTATCGCTGAAAAAACGGTATCAGCCATGAAGAAAGCCGGTTTACGCCGTATTATCTTTATGGGAGCCGTGGGAATCTACGATGAGATTCCGGCGGACATGGACGATGAAGACAATGTTAGAAACAATCCCGACCAAATACCCAACCGCAAAGCGGCGGATATTGTGGAAAACAGCGGTCTGGATTACACGGTACTTCGTCCGGGGTATTTACGGGACGGGGATAAGGATGATTTCACATTGACTTTCAAAGGCGAACAAGCGAAAGGATTGTTTCGACCATCCCCTCCGTTGTCGGGCTTGCCGTTCGTCTTATACATGATGACACGCTCTATGTCCGTCAAAGCGTGAGTATTACCCGTGATATGTCTGATACGGAAAAACTTTGATTCACTATGGAAATACGTTTTGAAAATAAAGTGGCATTTATTACGGGTGCGGCTGGCGGTATCGGTTATGCCGCCGCACGGATGTTTGCCGAAGCCGGTGCGTCGGTTGTCATGGCCGATTTGGATAGTCGGGTAACAGACCGTGCCAAGGAACTGGAAGCGGAAGGACACAACGCCATCGGTATCAGGTGTGACGTATCGGACGAGGTACAAGTGAAAGCGGCTGTCGAAAAGGCGGTCGCTGTTTTCGGCAAGTTGGATATAGCCTATAATAACGTAGGCATACATGCCGCCGTGCGGGAAGATCTGGCGGAAACCGAAGGCTGGGATTTCGACCGGGTAATTTCGGTCAATCTGCGTGGCGTGTGGAACTGTATGAAGTACGAACTTGTCGAGATGAAAAAGCACGGCAAGGGAGCCATCGTGAACTGCTCGTCGCAGGGTGGTCTGGTAGGCATCCCCTGCATCGGGGCTTACAACGCCTCGAAGCACGGTGTACTGGGACTGACCAAATCGGCGGCGTTGGAGTATGCCCGGCAGGGAATCCGCATCAACGCTATCTGCCCCGGCACCTGCGAGACACCGATGGTACGTCAGGCCATCGAGCAGTCGCCCGACCACATGGCACGTGTCATCGACGCCATCCCGTTGGGGCGTGTCGGCAAGGCAGAAGAAATCGCTTCGATGGTGCTGCTCCTTTGCAGCGACTATGCCGGCTTTGCCATCGGACAGACTTGGGCGATGGACGGAGGATATACGGCGATGTGATAAACAATAAATAGAATGAGAAACAGATTGAAAACAATCCTTGCCATTGCCTTTGTATGGGGGATGGCAATTCAAACAAACGCACAGGAAATGAATAAAGTACCAACTGTAAAACTGAACAACGGCATGGAAATGCCGCAATTGGGAGTCGGCACGTTCTTGGTCAAGGATAATGCCGCAGAAAGAGTATGCCATGCAATCAAGGTCGGGTTCCGCCTGATCGACACGGCACAGGGCTACGGAAACGAGAAAGAGGTGGGCGAAGGCATATGCCGGAGCGGAATAGACCGCCGAGAGCTGTTCATTACCACGAAAGTGAACACTATGGAAATGCGAGGCGGCACCGTGCGGCAGTCGCTTGACAAAAGTCTTGCCGACCTCGGAACGGACTACATCGACCTCGTACTCATCCACTGGCCCGTAAAAGGACATATCAAGGAGACTTGGCAGATATTGGAGGAATACGTGGACAAGGGGAAAATCCGCAGTATCGGCGTGAGCAACTTCAACCCGCACCATCTCGACGAGTTGCTGGAGTATGCACGCATACGTCCCGTCGTCAATCAAATCGAGATCGAGCCGTACATGACCCAGCACGATGTCGTGGGCTATACGTTCCGCAAGGGTATTCAGGTGGAAGCATGGGGACCGTTGGGACAGGGCGTTACCGGCGTGCTCGATGACCCTGCAATCGGCGAGATTGCCGCCCGGCACGGTAAATCTGCCGCACAGGTCATCCTGCGTTGGCACATGCAGCGCGGGCTGGTCACCATTCCCCGCTGCGACAACGATGCGTACACGGACGAGAATATCCGTATCTTCGACTTCGAGCTTTCGCCTTCCGAAATGGAGATTATTACCGGTCTGAACCGCAACCAACGTGCGTATGAACAGAACGACCCGGATAATTTCCCGTGGTAACCGATAAATCGTATCGGGGTATCAGTTGGCGGAAACAGAACTATGCGTCACACGCATTTCCTGTTGCCTGACTTGAATAATATCAGAAGTGGCAGACCATCTATCAAAGTGGTTAAATGAAAAAAGTTGAACTGATACGGACAGAAGAAAATTCATAAAGACTGTCGGTGCAGCAGCCGGAGCAACCCTGCTTTCCGGAGTCGGGATAGCGAAGGCAGCCGAATTGTTGAACGATAAAACGGATAAGAAAATGAAAATAGTAGTATTGACAGGAAGTCCGCGCCGGAACGGGAATACCAATCATTTGGCCGGACAATTCATCAAGGGTGCGGAAGAAGCCGGACACGAGGTGTACCATTTCGATTGCGCCCAGCTCAAGGTTTCTTCCTGCATCGCCTGCAACCGTTGCGGAATGAACGGTCAGTGTATATTCAACGACGATTTCGGGCAGCTTCGTCCGCACCTTGTGACCGCCGATATGGTGGTATTCGCCACGCCAATGTATTACTTCGGATTCTCTTCGCAGCTCAAAGCCGTGATAGACCGCTTCTATGCGCTCAACGGGCAGGTCAAGGGAAGCGAGAAACGGTCGGCCTTGCTGATGGCATACGCTGATACAGCTGCGGAAGAAGCCGAGCCGATGCTCTCGCATTACCATACGCTGCTCCGGTATTTAGGATGGAAAGACTGTGGAACGGTCGTGGCGGAGGGAATGTGGCCGACGGGTGCGGTGAATGACACGGAATACAGTCGACAGGCTTACGAATTAGGACGTAAATGTTTCGGGTAGTCATGCTACGGATTCATGTAACGATGCAATACGTTGGTTATAGAGCAGATATATCGAATTAAAACAAAACCAATATGATAACGCCCTTATTTATCGGCGGTCTGGGTATGCAGGAAATGCTACTGATCGCATTGGTCGTGCTGCTGTTCTTCGGTGGCAAGAAGATTCCCGAACTGATGAAAGGTCTCGGCAAGGGAGTACGTTCGTTCAAGGAAGGGATGAACAATATGGAGAAAGAGATCGAGGAGGAACCGGTGAAAAAAGAATAAGCGGATGGCGGCTGATACGGACAAACAATCTTTCTGGGAACATCTCGACGTGCTGCGGGCGGCTATCGTTAAGAGCCTGCTCGTGGCCGTCGTGTTCGGCGTGGCAGCATTCTGCTTCAAAGAAGAGCTGTTCGCAGTCATCCTCGCGCCCAAAGATGCAGACTTCATTACCTACCGCCTGCTCTATTCGCTCGGCGGTCTGGTGACGGAATCCGGTGCGCCGGATTTTCTCGTGAAGCTCATCAACACGGGACTGGCTGGGCAGTTCATCATCCACATGAAAGCCGCACTATGTGCAGGTGTTCTCTGTGCATCGTCATACATCCTCTACCAGTTGTTTCGCTTCGTATCGCCTGCTTTATATGTTAATGAGCGGAAATATGTGGTGCAGGTGGTCGGAGGCGGCTATGCTATGTTCGCCTTGGGTGTGGCGGTCAGCTACTTTCTGATTTTCCCGCTGACGTTCCGTTTCTTGGGAACCTATCAGGTCAGCGGTGAAGTGGAAAACATGATTGCCTTGCAATCCTACATTTCCACGCTGATGACCATGTCGTTGGCAATGGGGCTTGTTTTTGAGATACCAATTCTATCGTGGCTGTTCGCCAAACTGGGATTCCTGTCGGCCGATTTTATGCGCAAATACCGCAAACACGCCATCGTGGTTATTCTTGTGGTGGCAGCTATTATTACGCCGACTTCAGATGTATTTACGCTTTCGCTCGTGAGTCTTCCGATATGGATATTATATGAAACGAGTATTCTACTCGTGAGTAAGATTCATAATTAGTGCTATCATGTGGTTAAAATTAAAAATATCTTTCGGTTATGCCGTCTTGGTCCTGCTGTTGGCATTCATCGTCTATCAGTTCCGTCAGGAGCAGATGCAAAGACACACGCTGCGCAAGGAGGAGAAGGAGCTGGTGGCGATACACCGCCTGGCTGAAAAGAGCTACATCGGTCTATTGGACCTCTCCACCCATGCCGAGATTGCCGTCATATGGAATGATGACGACCTGAGGGAATACAGCCGCAAACGCCGTGGGGTTTGTGACAGCCTGCAGCTTCTGAAGGAATATGTCCATACCCCGTTACAGAAAAGCCATATCGATTCGTTATGTCTCCTTCTTTGGAACAAGGAACTCCTTCTTGCCAAGGCGATGCATACCTTCAATGAGCTGCAAGGTATAGGTGACATTGTGCAGGAAAGCATCCCG
>NZ_MNQY01000150.1:0-15882 GCF_001915675.1 Parabacteroides sp. merdae-related_45_40
CAAATGGTATCTTTGGGGAAACCTGATCGCGCTTGCCGTCTTCCCTACCGCCATTTCATTCCTTTGTACAACTAGTGCTGTCCAGTATATCGGTTCGACACCGACAGCCATACTGGGAGCACTAGAGCCGGTCACAGCTGTATTTTTCGGGGTTGCCGTGTTCGGCGAAACCTTGACACCAAGGATCGGTTGCGGGATATTATTAATTATTCTCGCCGTGACAATCATCATTGCGGGCAGCAACATCACGAGTCATTTGATCCGTTTTAGAAAGCTCTTCCCTCGGTTGCCGCTCAAAAGAAAACGGTAAGATGAACGGATAATAACTTTGATCTGTGAAGTCAGGGTAAACAAAAGCGAATGCTACCTGTTTTTTACATTTGTGAAAAATCATGGAGAACGTGAACCAGATCATAAACGTGGACTTTTTTACTCCTTATAATAAGCAGTTCGGTAACGTAGACATGAACTGGGATGTTCTGATCAACATGAAAATTAACAAATACCTCAATGCTACACTCAACACCACGCTCAAATACGACAACGACGTAAAAACCATTAATGATGAAGGCGAAAAACGCGGCGCCAAAGTTCAGTTCAAAGATATTTTAGGTATCGGCGTAGCTTACAATTTCTGATAAAAAGAAAATAGTTGACTCCCTTTTTTCAAAAAAACCCGCCGTAATCGGTTGCAGTATTCAAAGAAAGGAGTAAATTTGCACGTTGAAAATAAAAATGATTAGAAATGATCAATAAGATTAACGCTCTGCTTAAGGAAGTAGAGAACCTGAAAGCGGCAAACGCTGAAGAACTGGAGGCATTACGCATTAAATATCTCAGCAAAAAAGGTGAAATATCTTTGCTGATGAATGATTTTCGCAATGTAGCGGCAGATCAGAAGCGTGAAGTCGGCCAGCACCTCAACAAGCTGAAAGAGGCAACCCAAAATAGAATTAATGAGCTGAAAGCCAGCTTTGAGAATGTACAGACGACGAATGATGACATCGACCTCACCCGTACATCCTATCCTATTGAATTAGGTACTCGCCATCCGCTTTCACTCGTAAAGAAAGAAATCTGCGACATCTTCGGACGCTTAGGATTCAGCATTGCTGAAGGACCGGAAATCGAAGACGACTGGCATGTATTCTCTTCTTTGAACTTTGCAGAAGACCACCCTGCCCGCGACATGCAGGATACATTTTTTATCCAACATAATCCGGACGTATTGCTTCGTACACACACTTCTTCCGTACAAACACGTGTCATGGAGAATCAAGAGCCTCCTATCCGTATTATCTGTCCGGGACGTGTATATCGTAATGAAGCGATCTCCTATCGCGCACACTGTTTCTTCCATCAGGTAGAAGCCTTGTATGTGGACAAAAACGTTTCTTTCGCCGACTTGAAACAGGCATTACTGTTCTTCGCCAAAGAAATGTTCAGCGCAGACACGAAAATCCGCTTGCGTCCATCTTATTTCCCGTTCACTGAACCTTCTGCCGAAATGGATATTTCTTGTAATATCTGTGGTGGAAAAGGCTGCCCGTTCTGTAAAGGAACCGGTTGGGTGGAAATTCTCGGTTGCGGTATGGTAGACCCGAATGTGCTTGAAAACTGTGGTATCGACAGCAAAGTATATTCCGGTTATGCTTTAGGAATGGGGATTGAGCGTATAACAAACCTGAAATACCAAGTAAAAGACTTACGCATGTTCTCCGAAAACGATGTCCGTTTTCTGAGACAGTTTGAGTCAGCCAATTAAGTTGAGAACCTAAATCATTTACCATCTTCCCCGGGTCCTTAACCAGCCCGGGGAAAAACACACTAAAAACGTAAATGGTATGATAAAGGTTTTACTACTTATAACAGGAGGGGCAATCGGCACCGTATTCCGCTACGGAGTTTCCACGTGGGTACAGCGTTCGATGCTACACTCCTTCCCTTTCGGGATACTTTCGGTCAATGTGATCGGCTCTTTCCTCATCGGCTTCTGTTGGAGTATAGCCGAAACTTGTAATCTATCTGCGGGCGCAAGAGTATTTCTCTTCACTGGGCTGTTTGGCGGATTTACCACATTCTCTTCGTTTGCACTAGATACGATGTCGCTGATGAAAACAGGCGAATATAAGTTGGCACTTTTAAACCTGATCGCCAGCAATGTGTTAGGATTGTTAGCCGTATTCTTAGGATTGCTTCTTGGTAAAAATTTCATGTCACTAATAAAATAATATATGCGCAAAGAGGAACGATATAAAGGAGTCTTGAATTGGTTCAACGAGCATGTGCCGGTCGCCGAAACGGAACTGCATTATGACAACCCGTATCAGTTGCTTATCGCTGTGATCCTGTCCGCCCAATGTACGGATAAACGGGTGAATATGATCACTCCTGCCCTCTTCCGGGATTTTCCGACCCCCGAAGTCATGGCCGCTTCTACTTCGGAAGTGATCTTTGAATATATCCGAAGCGTATCTTATCCCAACAATAAATCAAAACATTTAGTCGGCATGGCGAAGATGCTGATGTCCGATTTCGACGGTGTCGTACCATCCGATATCGACGAGTTGCAAAAGTTGCCCGGCGTAGGCCGCAAGACGGCAAACGTCATAGCCTCGGTCGTCTACAACAAGCCGGCAATGGCTGTCGACACACATGTGTTCCGCGTAGCCAACCGCATCGGCCTGACAAACAACAGCAAAACCCCGTTGGAAACGGAAAAGGAGTTGGTGAAGCACATCCCGGAGGAACAAATCCCGATCGCCCACCACTGGTTGATCCTGCACGGACGTTACACCTGTATCGCCCGCAAGCCCAAATGCGAAGAATGTGGTCTCAAACCTTGGTGTAAATATTTCCTGAGTCCCAAGAAAACATAACGTACAATGAAAGCTGACAAGCGAGAAATAGTGACATTCGTTATAGCTGCTCTCGCTACTCTGGTGGCAGTCTGGTTCTTTTTAGGCAAAATGCAAAAAGAGAAAGATACGGTGCGGACTGATCTATATACCTTAGTCGCCCCGGCATCGGATGCGATCCTAAGTGTAAATCGCCCTGCCGCTTTCACCAAATATATCTTATCCCGAGACTCGGAACGGGATGCTTTCGCCTCGAAGATTCCGGATATCTACCTTTCCATCATCCAAAACAACCGGAATATCCCGTGGTTACTTCTATCTTTCCATCCACAGGGAGTTATCCTTTATGCACAAGCGGGAAACAACCTCGTCGGCCGGATAGAGAAAAACACATTGCAAAAGGCTTT
This sequence comes from Parabacteroides sp. merdae-related_45_40, assembly GCF_001915675.1. NCBI lineage: Bacteria > Pseudomonadati > Bacteroidota > Bacteroidia > Bacteroidales > Tannerellaceae > Parabacteroides > Parabacteroides sp. merdae-related_45_40. The sequence goes on from NZ_MNQY01000150.1 coordinate 3,266, forward strand.
CGGCTCGTTCGCTCCGCAGAAACAAAAAAGGGACGGCATCACTTTTACCTATTACCCGGATACCGGAAACCGTTTTTTCGGTTATTATCAACACGAGGGCATATGGGTGGCAAGTTACAGCAAGAAACTACTCGAAGAAGTCGCCCAAATCCAACGAAACCGGCAAAGTTACCTGCTACCCGACCAAGACCGCCTGCGCAAGTCATTCGACAAAAACGCCCCGTTGAACCTGATGGTACAATCGGACAGTCTCGACCTCTATGTTTCCCTCCCCGATTCAACCGAATGGGGTATCCGAAAAGGTTGGTTAGGCGCCGATCTTTTCATGAATGAAAATCATCTTTGCTATTTCGGCAGTCTTCCTTATAATTCGACCGCCGACAGTTTATATACATCTTTAGGCGACACATTGGTGCTAAGGCTGGAACAGGCCTTTCCGCAATTCAAAGTGTCCAACCAAACGGCACGAGAAAACAACCGGATGTTTTATACAGGATGTTTCACAGCTAAGGGCCAATAAATAACGAGAAACATATTATTTTATAGCAACTGCTGCAGCATCCTCAACGCCGTATTCGCCGCCAACCGGATATTATCTTCACGCTCTGTCCCGAAATGACAGCATTCTGATACGACCATGTCTTTCAGGGCGGCAGCAATCCAGACAGTTCCGACCGGCTTTTCCGGCGTACCTCCACCGGGACCGGCAATGCCGGAAGTGGCAACCGCACAGTCGCAACCTAACACACGGATCGCACCTAACGCCATCTGCTCGACGACCGGACGACTGACTGCCCCGTACTGCGCCAAGCTATCTTCCGAAACGCCTAAAACATGGTGCTTCACTTCATTGCTGTAGGAAACGACTCCCCCGCAAAAGTAATCAGAACTGCCTGCCACACGTGTAATCAGATGTGCAATATATCCGCCGGTACAACTTTCAGCCGTTCCCATCGTCAGATGGCGGGAACGAAGCAACTCGCCTATTTCTTTTTCTATAACCATTCGTATCTTCTTTACCTTGTTCCTATATCTTATAAAAAGTTTCTCCTGTAGGAAACTTTTGTTTCATGCAGGGGAAACTTTTGTTTCATGCAGGGGAAACTTTTGTTTCATGCCCATGAAACGACCAACATGTTACCTTAGTTTCACCTCTACCCTTGCAAAGGGAGCCGCATCCATCGGGCAAAATTGCTTGTCGAGATATTTGTAATACCCCGTTATGGCAACCATTGCCGCATTGTCCGTCGTGAAAGAGAATTTCGGGATATGCACCTTCCAGCCAAAACGTTTCGCATGGTCAAGAAATGCATCCCGCAAGCCGGAATTGGCCGATACGCCACCAGCTACGGCAACCTCCTTAATGCCCAGATCTTTTGCCGCCCGGCGCAATTTGTTCATCAGGATATCGATCACCGTCGCTTGCAAAGAGGCACAAAGATCCTGCTTGTTCTTTTCAATAAAATCGGGATCTTCCTGTAGTTTGTCACGCAAGGTATAAAGGAAAGAGGTTTTCAGCCCACTGAAACTATAGTCGTAACCGGGGATATGCGGTTTGCTAAATGTAAAAGCCTTCGGGTTTCCTTCGTTGGCAAGGCGATTCACGATAGGTCCCCCAGGATACCCCAGCCCCATCACCTTCGCACATTTGTCGAACGCTTCACCGGCAGCATCGTCGATCGTCTGCCCGATCACTTCCATATCGTTGTATGCGTTCACCTTGATAATCTGCGAGTTCCCACCAGATACCAACAGGCAAAGGAACGGGAACGAAGGAGCATGATCGTCTTCCGGCGTCTCCTTGATGAAATGGGCCAACACATGCGCCTGCAAATGGTTGATCTCGATCATCGGGATATCCAACGAAGCCGCCAAACCTTTGGCAAAAGAAGTTCCGACCAACAACGATCCCATCAAACCTGGCCCACGGGTGAAAGCAACGGCACTCAATTCGGATTTATCGATACCGGCACGCTTGATCGCTTCGGCAACCACCGGAATAATGTTCTGTTGATGTGCGCGGGAAGCCAATTCGGGAACAACACCGCCGTAGGCTTCGTGAACAGCTTGACTGGCAATTACATTCGACAACATCACGCCGTCGCGTATTACAGATGAGGAAGTATCATCACACGATGATTCGATTCCTAAGATTGTCACACTCATATCTTCGTTTTAATTTTTGTGCAAATTAACGAAATCTATCGGGATATTGTTGTAGTTTTGTGCTTAAATTATAGTAAAGATATCAAAGGACTTAAATACATAATTGTCACCCTGCTCACTCTGTTCTGGATATTCTATGCAACTCCGGCCATCTTATTGCGCATTCCCTATGTGCAGCAAAAAGTGGCAACAACGGCAACGAGAGAATTATCCGAGTGTTTAGGTGTGCCCGTACGGATCGGGAATGTAGACATCGAATGGTTCAACCGCCTGGTACTGGAAAATCTGTATCTCGAAGATGAAAGCGGAACCGTACTGTTCGATGCCAACCATGTGTCGGCAGGTTTCGAAATCCTGCCTTTGTTAAACGGCAGGATCGTATTCTCGACAGTCCGCCTGTTCGGTTTCTCCGTCAACTTGCATAAGGAAACGCCGGCAGATAAGTTGAACCTGCAATTCGTCATCGATGCTTTCGCCAGCAAAGACACCGTAAAAAAGCAATCCAATATCGACCTGCGTTTCAACTCGATCTTAATACGCCGGGGAAATTTCCGTTACGATGTGAAGAATGCAGCCACTACCCCCGGAAAGTTCAATGCCAAGCATATTGACATCCGCAATATAAGTGCCAAAATCTCTATGAAGGCATTCAACAAGGACAGCCTCAATGCCAATATCAAGAAGATGAGTTTCGACGAGGCTTCGGGCTTTTCGCTGAACAAGCTTTCGCTCAACATCGTAGCCAACAAAGACAGCGCGATCATTAACAACTTTGAAATCAAGCTGCCAGAAACAGATCTTAAAATAGACCGCGCCCATATCCATACCGGAGAAGCAGTTAGTGCATCCGATTTACTGGATCATTCGCCAGTCGAACTGAATATCGCACCTTCGCAAATTTGCCTGAAAGACCTCTCCGCTTTCGTCCCGGCATTCCGCAACTTCTCGGAAACCATCGAACTTTCGGCCGAGGCATCGGGCTACATAAACAATATCGGCTTGAAACGGCTGACACTGAAATACAGCGACAAGATGCTTTTTGTCGGCAAGATGGAGATGAAAGGAATAACACACCCGGAAGACGCCTATATCTTCGGACAAGTCAATAAGATGTATATCACGACCGAAGGAATTTCGGGCCTTGCTAACAACTTCAACGAACGCCCAGTCAAGCTGCCGGATGCGATCGTCAAGTTAGGCACGATCAACTTTACCGGAGAGATATCCGGTTTCTTCGACAACCTGGTCGCTTTCGGCAAGTTCTCGTCGGCGATCGGTTCCGTCCAGACCGACCTGATATTCGGAAACGACAAGGAGAAGAATATCGCCGCCTACCTGAAAGGACACCTTTCGACTTCCCCCTTGCACCTGAATGAACTTTTTCCGGACGGTAATCCGTATGGAACAGCCAAGTTAGCCGTTACGCTGGACACACACCGTCCTGCCAACGGGTCGTTTTCAGGTAACATAAAGGCGAATATAGACGAGTTCGAATACAAAGGCTACAAATATGAAAACATACTCCTGTCAGGTAATTTCCAGAAAAACGGGTTCAACGGAGTGTTGGACATCAACGATCCGAACGGCAAACTGTATGCCGAAGGGCTATTCCTGCATGAAGGCAAAAATTCTATGTTCAACTTCACTTCACGTCTGGAACATTTCCATCCGGACAGCCTCCATCTGACGAATAAATACGAGGCTCCGGATATCTCCTGCACACTGAATGCCGACTTCACGGGAAACAATATCGACAACCTAGAAGGGAGCATTACGCTTGACAGCCTCTCCTTCAAGACCAAGCCGGACAGCTTTTTCCTGAAAAAGTTCAAGGTAGAGGCTACGGGGCATTCACTGGACCGTCATCTGACCATCACCTCCGATGTCTTGAACGGCGAAGTGACGGGTGCTTATTCCTTCACGACAATCGTTCCCAGCCTTATGCAAACATTAAAGGGGTATATCCCGGCTCTGATCAACGTCACGCAAAAGAAACAGAAGGTGATGGAAAACAATTTCTCCCTCTTGCTGACTATCGAAAATACGGAAGCCATATCCAACACCCTGAAACTGCCTTTTACGATGTTGACCCAAGGACGTATCACAGGACATTACAATAACCTGTACAACCGCTTCCGCTTCGAGGCCTATCTGCCTAAATTCAACATCGGCAAGTCCATGTTCGAATCCGGCTATCTGACCTGTGACAACCCGGAAGAAAGGGTAAACTTGAAGCTCAAGGCAACCAACTACAATGCCAAAGGATTGCGCAACTATATGGACCTGAAAGCCGATGCAAAAGACAACCGGATACAGACGCAGATCAGCTGGGCCAACAACAAAGAACGCTTGTTTAAAGCAGACCTCTCCGCCTCTACACTCTTCATCGAGGAAGAACAGGAAAAAGGGCCTGCCAAACTACGTACGGAAATCTCACTGAACAAGAGTCCACTGATCCTGAACGATTCCACCTGGCACATAGCCCCGTCTACTATCACCATTGCAGACGGCAAGATTGGGATACAAGACTTTTCCGTCTCCAACGGCACCGAATATCTCCACATGGAAGGAACAGTTTCAAAAGATCCGGCCGATACACTGTTACTGGATCTGAAACAAGTAGAACTGAGCTATATCTTTGACATTCTGAATATCCCAGTACTTCAATTTGCCGGAAAGGCTACCGGAACCTTCAACATTACCGACCTCTACGGCAGTCGGATGCTAAACACCGATCTCGAAGTACAAAACTTCTCGTTCAACCAAGTACAATTAGGACGCCTCAACCTTTTTAGCGAATGGGACGACCAGCAAAAAGGCATTCTGATGTTAGGCAGCATCTACAAGAACGATACGACTTGGACTGATGTGAGCGGCTATGTCTATCCGGTCGGCAAAAACGCAGGCCTTTCCCTCTTCTTCGGGGCAAACGACCTGAACTTGGCTTTCCTGCATCCTTTCGTCGAAAATATCGCTAAGAACATGCAAGGACGGGGCTTCGGGAATATCCATCTGCACGGGCCGTTCAAGGCGTTGAATGTAGAGGGGGACGCCTTTGTTCTCGATGGTGGGCTGGGTATCGAATATCTGAACACCTACTACACTTTCTCCGACTCCATCCATCTGACACCGGGGGCGATCATCGGACGCAACGTAACGGTGCATGACAAATTCGGCAACTCGGCAAAGGTTAATCTGACCGTCAATCACAAACATTTCAAAGATGTCAGCTTCGATGTAGGAGTCCAGACAAACAATATGTTGGTATTCGATGCCCCCCAAAAGCAGAATCCGCTTATATTCGGAACCGTTTTCGGAACCGGAACAGCCTCTATAAAAGGGAACGGGCAACTGATCAACTTCGATATCAATATGCGAAGTGATCCCAAGACATCCGTCAAACTCGACTTCATGAACAACTCTTCCGCGGCAGAATATGATTTCATCACTTTCGTGAATAAAAAAGAATTGCGGGAAATGGCACTTACCAAACCGGTCGATTCCATTAAACCTCTTATCTTCAAAAACGAAGACGAAGGGGCGGAATTGCGCATGAACTTCCTTCTCGACATCACACCGGATGCCGATATAGAGCTGATTATGGATCCGGTCGCAGGCGATAAAATAACAGGTAACTGCAACGGAAGCCTCCAGATACAGTACGGGACGAAAACCGACTTGCGCATGTATGGAAACATCGGGATCGTACAAGGAAACTATAATTTCAGCCTACAACAACTCATCCATAAAAACTTCAAGATACGGGATGGCAGTATTATCAACTTCCGGGGAGATCCCTTCGAGGCAACGATGAATGTAAATGCCATCTATAACGTAACAGCCAACATACAAGACCTGGATCCCAGTCTGACGTACGAAAGCTCCCGACGCAATACGCCGGTCAATTGCGTATTGAAATTAGACGGTGTGCTGAGAAACCCGACTATCTCGTTCGACCTCGAACTGCCGAGCTCCAACGAAGAACTCCAACGGCAGGTCAAAAGTTTGGTCGATACAGAAGACATGATGACCCGGCAAATTATCTATCTGCTGGTTCTAAACAAATTCTATACGCCGGAATACAATGCGCAATATAAATCGAACGATTTCAGCGCAGTGGCCTCATCCGCCCTTTCTTCCCAAATATCCAGTATCATGAATAGCTTCACCGACAAAGTGCAACTCGGTACAAATATCCGGACCAGCCAGGACGGTATCGAAGATACGGAAGTAGAAATGCTGCTGTCCAGCCAATTACTAAACAACCGCCTCATATTCAACGGAAACTTCGGGTACAAAAACAGTACGATCAACAATCAGAAGAATGCCTTCATCGGTGAGTTCGACCTCGAATATCTGCTGACGCCCAGCGGTGATATCCGCCTGAAAGCCTACAACCATGCCAACGACATGTATATGATTCTAAAACAAGCCCTGACAACACAGGGCGTAGGTATCATGTATAAGAAAGACTTTACCCGCTTCTCCGATATTTTCCGGCGACGGAAGAAATATCCTCTGATCCCCCTGCGCCCCACCGTACCAGACAGCACACTGCAAACACCGGTAACCACAGAGCAAATTCCGACAGCAACAGAACATACAAAAAAGTAATCCGGATTTCATATGTATGAAAGAAGAGGCCACGTTTCTATAAAAGAAGACTGGCACATCATGAAACGGGGGCCTGCATATATAGAAATACAGGCCCCCGTTTCATAATATTAATTAGTACGATTACGCGAAGAACAGAATCAACAACTGTGCCGTCAATACCCGGAGGAACATAGTCAACGGATAGACAGTCGCATACCCTACCGACGGAGCGTCGTTTCCGGCTGTCGCATTCGAATAGGCCAATGCAGGCGGATCAGTCGTACTACCGGCAATGAGCCCCATAAGCGTAAAGTAATTGACCTTGCAGAAATAACGGCCGATACAACCAATGATCATCAGCGGCACAAACGTAATGATGAAACCGTAGCCTATCCAAGCAAAACCGCCATTATTCACAATCGTATCGACAAAACCGTCACCAGCACTAATACCTACGCAAGCAAGGAAAAGTGTAATACCGATCTCACGTAACATCAAGTTTGCACTCTGTGTCGTGTAAGTAATCAATTTATAATGGTAACCGAAACGGCTGATCAGAATAGCCACAACCAGCGGACCGCCCGCCAGACCTAACTTGACCGGCTGCGGAATACCTGGGAAGGAAATTGGAATACTACCCAGCACGATACCCAACGCAATACCGACGAAGATAGTAATCAGGTTCGGTTCATTCAGACGCTTCATCGAATTACCCAAAACCTTTTCCACATTGGAGACCGCTGTTTCGGTACCGACTACGTTCACACGGTCGCCTACCTGCAAAGTCAACCCAGGTTTGGCAACAAGATCGACACCAGCACGATTGATACGAGTGATATTGATACCATACAATTTCCGCAATTTCAATTGTCCCAGACGCTTACCGTTCAACTCCGGTTTCGTGATCAGGATACGGCGGTTGATAAACTGGCTCTCCATACGGATCCACTGTTTACGTTCCATATCGATCTCTTCTCCGATAAAGGTCTTGATCGTCTCGGCATCCGTCTCAGTCGTGATAACAAAAACCTTGTCGTTTTCCTGCAATACGGTATTGGCCGAAGCGATTTCGATCTGCTTGTTGCTATCACGCCAGACACGGGAAATAACAAAATCACGATGTTCCAGCAGGTTCGATAATTCGGCAACCGTCTTATTGAAGATAGCGGGATTCTTCACGATCAACGAGATCGGCTTGGCCTCATTGGTATGAGAAGAATCTTCGCTGTTCAACTGCTCGTTCTCCTTATCGAAACTTACACGGAAAATATACTTAATCAAGATAATAGACAAGATAATACCGATCACCCCTAAAGGGTAAGCGACAGCATATCCCAAAGCAATCGTATTGTCAGACACTCCGTGCATATCGGAAAATGCTTGCTGGGCAGCCCCCAATCCCGGTGTATTCGTTACCGCACCCGACAAGATTCCGACCATTGTCGGCATCGGAATACCGGTCGCATAATGCAGAATGACAGCCGTCAAGACACCTAAGAACACAATACCGCACGCCAGCATATTCAGCGTAATCCCTCCTTGCTTGAAAGAAGAAAAGAAACCCGGTCCGACCTGCATACCTACAGAATAGACAAAAAGTATCAATCCGAACTCTTTAAAAAAGTGAATCACGTTGTGGTTGATCGTAAAACCGAAATGTCCTAAAATGATCCCCACAAACAACACAAGAGTAATTCCCAAAGATACGCCGAAGACTTTGATCTTGCCTAATTGTATGCCTGCAGCGATCACAAAGGAAAGCAGAAGTATGGAGTGGCCAATGCCCTCGCCCCATAACAAATCATTAATCCAATTCATAATAATACGTGTAGTTATAATTTTAAATTTGCCTTAAAGGCTGCAAAGGTAGCCATTTACTTTGTGTTTAACAACATAAATACTATCTTTACCCACCAAATATTTTAAAAGATGAAAAAGAGCTATTGTATCTTATTAGGCTTGTTGGCCTGCCTCTCTCCTGTCTTCGGACAGGGCGATGCGGACACCGTAATATCTGCATCTGAACAGGTTCCTGCGAAAATAGTCACCATCAACACGAGCGTCGGAACCCTAAAAGCAAAACTATATGACGATGTCCCTAACCACGTCCGCACCTTTATTGAACGTGCCAAACGGGGCGAATACAACGGAACGCTGTTCACACGCGTACTCCCTGAATTTATGATACAGGGCGGTGCTCCTGATTCGCGCAATGCTCCCGCCGGTGCCCGCTGTGGTTTCGGAGACCGAAATTCGGAGATCATGCCGGAGATACGGCCTCACCATTTCAACAAACGGGGCGCGTTGGCTGCTCCTCGCCAGAACGACGACATCAACCCGCAAAAGAAATCGGATATGTCGCAATTCTATATCGTACAAGGAAAAGTCTATACCAGCGGTGAACTGGACACGCTGGAAATGATTGCCAACCAGGATATCAAGGAGAAGGCTATGCAGAAATTCTTCTATCCCGTCCGCGCCGAACTACGTATGCAGAAAGCCAGCAATAAACGCGAATACCAAAAACGTCTGCGTAAAATCAACGCCCAAGTAGACTCAATGGTACGTGCTACACCCGGACATCTGCTGTTCACCAAAGAACAACGAAAAGCCTACACCACAGAAGGCGGTTGTCACCATCTGGACGGCAACTATACCGTATATGGCGAACTCATTGAAGGATTCGATGTGCTCGATATCATCGCCGGACAACCTCGCGACGAATATGACCGCCCTAAAAAGGATATCCGCATTATTCAATTGACAATTGAAAATTGACAATTTTCAAAGCTAATATTTCTTATGCTTAAGAGAGACTTCATCATGATACAGATCGAAGAACTTGCTAAAGTAGTCCTTCAGATCATTATGAATCGCAACACAAATGCGGCTCGCCATACTCCAGAGTTGATCCAAACCATATACAGTTCCCTCAAACTGGACCGTCCTACCCTTATGACGGCCCAGCCCGAAGAGCTTGTCCGTCGACTCGACAGTGATGACAACGGCGGAATCCTCCGTCTTGAGATAGCCGTCAAGACCCTGATCGAAGAAAGTTATCTCTATCCCGACGAGGAGCAGGCGATGTTGCAAAAAGCCAAGACAATCTTGGAATATATACAAACGCACGACAACACATTTTCTTTGGAACGCGTGAATATGTTGGACGAATTGGAACGGCGCATTCTTTAATCGACAATCAAACATTTAACCGATATCTCAAGGATATTCACTATTTTTGTGCCGTAAAAGTAAACAGCAATGGCAAATAACGAAACGGCACACGAACTAATACTCCAAATTCTGAAAACGCGAATGACCTTTCGCCAGACCATACAAAGAGTATTGAGAACCAATAATGTCGACATGACATTCGAGATGCTCCAGGTGATGCATCGTTTATGGAAGAAACCCGGAGTCAGCCAGCAATATCTGGCAGAACAGACAGCTAAAGACAAAGCTTGCTTGACCAATCTTATCAATAATCTGGAAAAGAAAGGCTGGGTAGAACGTCGAGGAAACCCGACGGACCGGCGTAACAAACAAATTTACCTGACAGAAGAGGGCGAACGGCTCGCTCTCCGGGTAAAACCTCTGTTGCATGGAATATATGGTCTGATAGGAGATGAAATGCCTTCCCGGCAAATTGTCTCATGTAGAAATAATTTACAAAAAATAAATAGCATACTGGACAAATTGTAACTTGTCCAGTATGCTATCCATAAAGACGGAAACAAGTACATTCGACACACAACCCTAAAAGATAAACAGGGCTCATACTAATGTCCGAACCTTGAAGTATCAATCTTCCCGGCTTCTTTCTTCTTATATCCACCGAAGCGGTAGCTGAAATGTATGGTAAAAGAGCGCGAATAAAAATCGTTGTTCATATCCAAGTGTTGCCCATTAAAACGAACTTTCAAATTGGGCATGCCTGAGTTGAAAAGATCACTGCAACGAGCAGACAGATTTATCCTATCGCTAGCAAAACTCCATTTCAATCCGGCAGTGAGGTTATAGACTGTTTCAATGTCAAAAGTCCCCTGGATCATCGGGGTTTGTATACTACCTATCAATTCGAAAGCCAGATTCTTACCTACCTTAAACGTGTTATCCAGCGAACTGTTGAACATCCATTTCCTCCGGTTAAACGGGATATCAAAAAAGTCATCGCAACGCTGGTGAACTTGCATACCTACCAAAGTAAGTCGTGAATCCAGCCAATTTCCGGCTTTAAAGGGTAAGATGACGTTTGTCCCCCACATCTGCATATAGTTCCAGTTCGTATTCTTATAAATCAATGCCAAACGGTCAGTCGATTGATAGCCCGTCTGTACGAAAAAGTCAGACGTATGCATGAAGAACAGACCGAAAATATACTTTTGCTTCCATATATAATTGCCGTTCAAATTATAGGCTGTCGAAGGTTTCAATCCCGGCGTCCCCCAAAGCTCGGTATATCCGTTCAGATGACTGACGGAAGACTGCATATCCCAATACCCCGGATAAGTCTTATCCGTCGATAACGAAAACTGGAATAAATGTTCGGAAGATTTTACATACGTCAAAGATGCTTGCGGATAGACAGCCCACTTACGATAATTGCCGATGGTATAATATTCACCTGTAGCAGAGATAGAAACCGATGTACCAGTCGCATAGTTCTTGCTCAAGGAAACATAGACATTGGCAGTCTGCTCACGAAGCCGGGAATCCGTATTTTCGGTCGGGATATCACCTGTAACCTTATCATAGGTCTGAAAGTCACGGTCTTTTGCAAATCGGTAAGACATACCGTACCCCAAATCCCATTCTTTAGCCAAAGAACGCTTCCGGTCAACATAAATAGAATAACGGTCTATCTTTTGACCACCGATTATAGAGAAACCGCTTTGAGCACCATCCGCATAATCCGCAAACAAAGTTTGGTTATTATCTGACGTATAATGCGTGTAATCTCCGCCGACATCAAATCCAGATCCGGAATGATATTGCAAAGTGACATTGTGCATACGGGTTTCGACATATTTGTCAACATTGCTTGCCTGATAATTACCGGAAGTCAGGCTATTGCTATGCTGCTCAGGTGTAAAACTGCTGGTATAAGCGAGATTAAAATGATCTTCATCATCCAAATTATATGATCTTCATCATCCAAATTATACTCGAATGCAGTCCTAAGATTGTGGTTCCAATACTTCATCCGTAACTGCTCGTTTTGCCTGATATCATATATTTGATTTTTCAATGTATGCCTGGAATAGAGATCCATATATTCCATTTTTTTTACATCATTGGCTCCATACATGACATCAATAGCCATCTTAGGTGTCGAAAAGCGGAAATTACCGTTCGCCCCACCGCCATTGAAATATTGGTTTGTATAATCGGCATTGACTTCTCCCTGAAAAGAATAATCATTCGAGCGTTTCAAGACAATATTGATCACAGCTCCTCTTACATGATATTCGGGAGGCGCACTGTACATGACTTCCGCCTTTTCCACCCTATCCAACGGAGTATTGCGCAAAAGCGTCTCAAGTTGTCACCCTATCCAACGGAGTATTGCGCAAAAGCATCTCAAGTTGTCCGGCGTCCATTGTTGTCGGTTTTCCATTCAAGACGACCGTCAAATTTCCCGTACCTGCCAAAGTGAGTGCGCCTTTAGTCTCTTTTACACCGGGGAGTTTAGTCAGAGCCTCGTATGCATTGTTCACCACCCCGTCGCCGGCAAGAACGGACAGATCATATCCCAAACGCCCTTCTTCCACCTTCACAAAAGGACGCTCCGCTTTTACCACGACCTCATCCAAAGCATAATCCTGCGGATCAAGTTGAATGACACCGACATCTCT
>NZ_MNQY01000150.1:15903-23634 GCF_001915675.1 Parabacteroides sp. merdae-related_45_40
CGGTATTCTTCAGGCTGGCTATCCAACACAAAAGTTCCGTCTACATTTGAAATAGAAGCGTTTATATAAGTAGAATCTATTGCCTGCAAAACGATGGTTGCACCATCTACCGGTTGTTTTTTATTGTCTATGACCTTTCCTACAATGTTCTGTGCCTGCAAAGAGGTAACAAAGAATAATAGTAAAATACCGATTCCGATTTTCATATAATATAAAGTTTGTATTAATTTCCACACACCCTAAACAAGGGTTATTCATCATGCTCCCGGACATAATTAGCTGTCCATCATTTTCTAATACGCCGTAAACATACAAAATTAATCGAAAAGAATAGCAAAGCATGATTCCCATTTCATTAGAAAAGGTTCAGAAAGATTTGCTACTTTTGTCCCCTCATTTCAACAGACAGTGAATTTACATGAAGGTAAAAGGATTTTTGTACGGACTTATCGCATCCGCCACATTCGGATTGATTCCTCTTTTTTCCATTCCGGCGCTTGAAAACGGCGTAGGTTTGGATTCGTTGCTGTTCTACCGTTTTTCCTTAGCATCCGTACTGGTTGCCGTACTGATGTGGGTGAAAAAGATTCCGTTCGATATACAGAAAAGCGAATTCGGGATCGCTTTTATTTTAGGTACACTTTATGCCATCACGGCGCTTTGGCTGACGGAGGCTTATCTTTATATTCCGAGCGGGGTGGCGACAACGATCCATTTCCTTTATCCGGTGGTAGTCAGCCTGATCATGTTTGTATTTTACAAGGACAAGCTGACAATGCCGATACTGCTGGCAATGGCGATGGCGGTAAGCGGTGTCTATATGTTAAGCGGAGGAAATACGCCGGGAAGTTCTATCAATATAAAAGGATTAATGTTGGTATTGGCTACAGTGATTGCCTATGCAGCCTACATCGTAGGTATGAACCGAAGCCGGATCGCCAGGCTCGACAGCTTGAAAGCCACTTTCTATATTCTGCTTTCCGGAGCAATTGTCTTTCTGGTAAATCTGGCGATAAAAGGTGATTTTCCCGACCCGATGCCGAATCTGGCCACAACGATAGACGTGCTGATGGTTGCTTTCCTCCCGACGTTGGTATCCGACCTTACACTGATACTGGCCATTCGTTATATAGGTTCGACAACGACTGCGATCTTGGGATGCATGGAGCCGCTTACCGCCGTATGCATGGGCGTCCTTTTCTTAGGCGAGCATCTGCAACCGATGCAGATCGGAGGAATAGTAGTAGTGCTATCAGCAGTCTGCATCGTGATATCAGGCAGTTATATCAGGAAATGGGTGCGGGATATCCGACTTTTATTTATGCACCGGATATAAATGACGAGATATTTACATAATAAAAACAATATATTCACAAATATGCATATCATCTTATCTCCAGCCAAGACAATGGCTGGAACATCCAAAATAAAAGCGCCTGCAGGTACAACGCCCCGATTCAACCAGGAAGCAATCGAGATCGCATTGCACATGGCTCAATATCCCGCCGAAGAATTAGGCAGGATGTTAAAGCTCAGTCCCAAGCTGATGCTGGAAAGTTACCACCGTTTTCAGAATTTCCATTCTGCAGAAGAAGAACCGCTACAAGCTTTGTTGGCTTATACGGGTGTCGTATTCAAGAATATCAATCCCAAAGATTTTACAGAGGCGGACTTCCGCTTTGCCCAGGATCATTTGCGGCTCGTTTCCATTTGTTATGGTCTTCTTCGCCCGCTGGACCTGATCAAACCTTACCGGATGGAATATGATGTGAAACTGCCCGAATTAGGAGAAGGGAATATGTATATTTACTGGCGTGCCCGTCAAACAGAACCGCTTATTGAAGAAGTGAAAGCCGACGATAACCTGCTGATCAACCTGGGGAGCATGGACCTACAACCATCATTCGACTGGAAAAAGGTAGAACAATCTGTCCGTGTAATAACACCGGATTTTAAAGTCTGGAAAAACGGGAAAGCCGAAACAATCGTAATCTACGCCAAGATGGCACGTGGACAAATGACCCGTTACATCGTTAAAAACCGGATTACCAATCCGGATGCATTAAAAGATTTTACTTGGGAAGGATTCCGGTACAGAGAAGATATCTCCTCCGAAAACAACTGGATTTTCTTGCAGGATTAAGAGATCCTTGCAATAAACCGACAGTATCGTCCGTTTATACAAAGGAATTTTTTAATTAGAAATGAAATGAGAAAAACCTTTAATCTTTTATTCATATGTCTGATAGCCTTATACGGATGGATCGGATATCAAGTGATCCATACTACCGATTTGCCTCAATGTCAACCGAAAGGAAGTCTGTCCGATGTCGCCGAGGAGGTGATCGCCATCCCTTTGAAAACAAACGGACATTGTTCTTTGAACAAGATTAAAATGATCAAGCGCGACCGGGAAGACATCTTCCTTGTCAGCGATCGTCAACTTTATCATTTCAACAGTTCCGGTCAATTTCTCGGACAAATAACGGCACATCTGCCAGGAACGAGACAGCCAGTCGAACTGGTTGACTATGCGGTCGATCCTGTCCACGACCGGCTGGTCGTGATCGGCACCGGACATGAGGTATACTATTATGATTACGACGGGCAACTCCTTTTTCAGAGTATCCTCCCTCAAGATGCTTCATGGAAAACTTTCGGGCATATGGCTTATTATAACAACCATCTGTGGACAACAATAGACTTGGTTAATTCAGAAAACAAGCAAGCTCCGTCAATCGAACAATGGCTCTATAAATTTGATCTCTACTTTAATGAAGTCGGGAAGCGCAAACTGGATGTTGCCGATTTGGGAAGAATGGATATCAATTACAAGACAGGTACCGAAATAGCCGTCAAGAACGGGCACGTTTATGTACAAGCGCCATCCTTACAGCCAGCCCATATCTTAAACGACACGCTCTATCTCATCAATAGCAACCAGTTGACCATCACTGAGGACTACGCAAAAATTCTCCCTTTACAGATCGGGACACGTTTTTTAATCTCAACACACTACGATCCTACTCTACCGGAACGTAGCTATACATTTTGTTACGACCAACGAAGAACAAAAGCCTATCACGTGCAAGGAGGATTGGATGACAACTTTTACAAGACAGGCAAGATTCTCGAACTTCAATCCATAGACCTTCAAAGCAACACCTACTGTTATTATAAAAGCGGCAAAGAACTTGCCTACTCTTTTCCTGACCTGACAAACAAAGACAACCCGGTCTTATTTATAGTAAAAATGAAAGCCTGACTCCCCACAGCCAGGCTTTCATTTAATATATATTTACGTACGATTAGAAAATCCGTCCACACAGACGTATCTTCATAACCGGATAAACAGTGAGCTTATCCATGATTTTCGAAAACGTATCGTCCGGATCGACTTCATCCAACAAATTGTTGACATTACCATAGTCCGTATAAACATCCGGTTTGCCGTGGAACTGGACTCCTAGCTCGAACATTACACCAAGCCGTTTCTTCGGTACGGCACGGCCGAACCCCAAACCCACATACGGACGGAAATTCGAAACTTTCAAGCCACCTGACACATTACCGTTTTTGTCTACCGGAATCGTATAATCGCCGATAACAACACCGGCCTTACCGGCTTCGGCTACCAATTCCTTCAATTCATCACTATGCCCATTTATTTTTAATAAAGTTCCCCCGCCAAAGTAAGCACCAGCAGTCAAAAAGAAAGAACCTTTTTTAAACGGATAATAATTCACAAGTAATTCGCCGGAAACACGCTTGATACTTCCCTCCATACCAATCGTAGAGGGAACACTCACGCCTTCCATAGCCTCCACATCAACATCTACATCCGTACTCATGCTGAAATTTGGCATAATGGAAAAACCACCACGTAAATCAAAGTGAGATGTGATGGGAGTTGCCACATTCACGTCGATACCGGTAGTACCGACGCCCACACCTACTGCCAAAGAATTAAACACACCCAATTCTTTCTGGGCCATAACATCACTCACAATTACGCCTGATAAGGCTAACGAAATAACACAAAGTAGAGTTCTAAAACCTTTCATAACCACTAAAAAATGTATTTGTATTGAAATAAAGTACAGCAAAGAAAAGAAGATTTTTTGATATAAATACTGATATAGAATAAAAAAGAGAGTACAAGGTTATAGTCCTTGTACTCTCTTTTTTATTCTATAACAAATACGAACTTATTCTTCGTCTCCGTTTTCGTCTTCCTTCATATTGTGGAACACATTCTGAACGTCTTCGTCCTCTTCCAACTTTTCAATCAATTTTTCAATCGATTCACGCTGCTCAGGAGTCACTTCTTTCACATCGTTCGGAATACGGACAAATTCACTACTGGTGATTTCATATCCATTCTCTTCCAGATATTTCTGAATAGCCGAATTCTGGGCAAATTCACCATAGAGAACCACTTCGTCTTCATCTTCATCCACTTCATCGACTCCATAGTCTATCAGCTCCAACTCAAGATCTTCCAACGACATGCCATCCTTTTTCGCAATATGGAAAACACATTTATGCTCGAACAGGAACTCCAAACTGCCAGATGTACCCAAAGAACCACCGTTCTTGTTGAAATAACTACGTACATTTGCTACAGTACGAGTCGTATTGTCTGTCGCAGTTTCCACAAAAATAGCAATACCGAAAGGACCATATCCCTCGTAGTTCATTTCTTTATAATCGGTAAAATCCTTAGAGACAGCCCGCTTGATAGCACGTTCGACATTATCTTTCGGCATGTTCTCTTTTTTAGCAGTCTGCATCAATACACGCAAACGCGGATTGTTTTCAGGTTCCGGTCCACCTTGTTTTGCAGCTATCGTAATTTCTTTACCCAACTTAGTAAATACACGGGCCATATTGCCCCAACGCTTAAACTTTCTCGCTTTACGAAACTCAAACGCTCTTCCCATAATTTATGATCTTATGATTTATGATTTATGTTTTTTATCCTCTCAATTGTGCACCTAACTTCTGTTCCAAATTTGTCTGGATCTTTTTCATGATAGCATCGATCTGCTTATCATTCAAAGTCTTTCCTTCATCCTGCAAATAGAAGCTGACGGCATATGATTTCTTGCCAGCCGGCAGATTCTTTCCTTCGTATACATCAAACAAAGCAACGTCTTTCAACAGTTTACGTTCACTTTCCGTTGCGATCTTTTCTATTTCGGCAAATTGAACATTCTTCTCTAACAACAAGGCTAGATCTCGTTTCACTGCCGGGAACTTGGAAATTTCAGAGAAGGTAACCTTGCTCTTCTTGATTTCCTTCATCAACAATGTCCAGGAAAGTTCCGCATAATAGACATCCGTTTCAATATCCAACTCCTTACAGATCTTCGGGCTGACGATACCCATCGTACCTAACTGGCGCCCGGACGAAGTCGTAATACTCAAACCTGCCGAATAGATATCGTTAGCCAGATTACCAAAAATGACCTTCTGCAAATTCACACCGAGACGAACCAAGATGTTTTCCACATATGCCTTCAATTCATAAACAGAAGACTTTTCATTCGGATGCGCCCAGTTGTTATCCACACGGCTGCCGCTTACCCACAAGCCCAAACGATAATCTTCCGAGAATTCGGCCAATGTTTCACCTTCCTTCTTATGGTCGATATTGTAATCATAGCAATTTCCGAATTCGAAGAAGCGGATATTGCCATTTTTGCGTTTCGCATTATGTTCGACACTTTCCAAGCCTCCGAACAACAACGTCTGGCGCATGCAATTCAGATCTGCGCTCAACGGATTCATCAACATCACACAGTGAGAAACCGGGTAAGTGGAAAGATTATCATAGTAGGCCGAGCGTGTCAGCGAGTTATTCAGGATCTCGTTGAAACCGCAACCGCAAAGTTGTTCGGAAATCAGGTTCTGCAATTTATAACTGCGGTCAGTCGGAGTCTGATAGCTCAGATTAGACTTTACATTGTCACTGAATTCCACATTATTATATCCGTAAATACGGAGAATATCCTCGATCACGTCGACATCGCGCTGTACATCAATACGATATACAGGCACATCAATCACCAAACCTTCGGCAGTTTCGGAAACGATCTTCATTTCCAAGCTTTCCAGAATGCTCTTGACCGTTTCAACCGGAATCACCTTGCCGATCAATGTATTGACCTTATCGTAAGTCAGTTCCACACGATAGGGGGCAACCGGAACCGGATAAATATCCTGGATAGCACCCGTAATCGTTCCGCCTGCCACTTCCTGAATCAACAGAGCGGCACGCTTCATCACTTCGACCGTCTGATTCGGATCCAAGCCGCGTTCATAGCGGAAAGAAGCATCCGTATTCAGACCGAAGCGACGGGCTGTCTTACGGATCCAAGTCGGATGGAAAGTGGCAGATTCCAGGAATACATTCTTAGTCTGTTCCGTCACACCGGAATCGAGTCCGCCAAATACACCGGCGATACACATCGGCTCTTCCACATTGCAAATCATCAGATCACGGTCGGTCAACGTACGTTCCACACCATCGAGCGTCACAAACTTGGCACCTTCCGTCGCCGAGCGTACCACGACTTTATTACCTTTGATCTTATCGGCATCGAAAGAGTGCAAAGGCTGTCCTACGCCGTGCAAGATATAGTTCGTGATATCCACCACGTTATTAATGGGACGCAGGCCGATCACCTTCAAACGGTTCTGCAACCATTCCGGACTTTCCTTTACAGTTACATTTTTAATCGTAATACCTGAATAGCGCAGACAGGCTTCTTTATTTTCAACGACAACTTCGATAGCCGGAACTTCATCATCAATCTTGAAAGCATCCACACTCGGACGTTTCAAGTTGGCAGGCTTACCGTTCTGTTTCAGGTAAGCGGCCAGATCGCGAGCTACACCGAAATGAGAAGTGGCATCCACACGGTTCGGCGTGATATCGACTTCCAGCACATAATCGCTCTTCACATTATAATATTCTTTGGCCGGAGTACCGACTACCGCATCGGCCGGCAGTACGATTATACCTGCATGATCTGTTCCAATACCGATTTCATCTTCAGCACAAATCATACCGTTCGATTCAACGCCACGGATTTTAGAGCGCTTGATCGTAAAGCACTCATCACCATCATACAATTTAGTACCGTTTACAGCAACAACCACTTTCTGTCCGGCAGCTACATTCGGCGCACCACAAACAATCTGCAAGGGTTCCGCGCCGCCAACATTCACGGTTGTAATGTGCAAGTGATCGGAATTCGGATGTTCTTCGCAAGTAAGAACTTCACCGATGACAAGTCCTTCCAATCCACCTTTGATGGTTTGAACTTCTTCTACCCCTCCGGTTTCCAAACCAATAGAGGTAAGTGCTGCTGCTACTTCATCAGGCTGTAAATCAAAATCAAGATAATCTTTCAGCCAATTGTAAGATATATTCATCGCTTTAAAATTTATTCAGTAAAGAGACGGGGCCGTCCGGCCTACGCCAAATTGACGGACAAAAGTACAAATAATTATTCAAATATGATAGTTTCAAGTAGTTTCTTCAGGGCAACCGCACCAAAACCGTGATCAAATATCATTGACAATAGTTATTTATGCATTCTTGATTCATAATGGCCATCTACAAGTATAAGGAACTGTTTGTGTTTAAAAAGTAGGTATTCCACTGGATTATAATCAGAAACAGTGCATAAAATCTCCTCAAACAAGGCAGATAAACAGCTC
>NZ_MNQY01000150.1:23737-23964 GCF_001915675.1 Parabacteroides sp. merdae-related_45_40
AAGTTGTTTTCACCAAAAAAGTAGCTTGTCTTCATGAAAAAACGAGCCTCTTTAATCTATTTTGTATCAGCTTCAGAACACATCTGACATTTAATAAAATATTGATATATAACACATTATCACTTTTACCGTAAGCGTCTCCGCGATGCTACCATTGTTCTTCAAACAAGAGTATTTAGCTTTGTCATCAAAAAAAGATGAAAGCAGAAACTCGTTTTCCCCGTACA
>NZ_MNQY01000151.1:0-16422 GCF_001915675.1 Parabacteroides sp. merdae-related_45_40
ATATCCACATCCTTTGTGCGCAAGGGAAGGGCGGCCCAAGATGAGCCTTTGAGGAAGGTGCTTAGAAGCGAACTCTCAAAAGAAAGGGCCACCCAGCTTGAAGGAAGCTTCGGCACTCAAAAGCAACATTACTCGCTCGCAAGAATAAAGGCCAGGAATAAGAAGACGGAAATCCTGTGGATTTTCTTCGGAATACATACGGCAAATGTCATACTGATGATTAACAAGATCAGGAACAGAACGGGGAAAGCTGCATGATATGAGTTTACTGGAAGAATCAGAAGAGGTCATCAGACTTCTTCCGGAGCTTCATGTCTTGCCCGATAAGAATATATGAGAATATACAGGAAAATGACAATAATAATGGCATATGAAGTGATTATACTCTATCATCTTCATATGCCATGTATTTTGTGGGAACATTTACCGAATATCCCTAATGAATGTCCTAAAAGAGAAGTACAGGACTATCTGGTACATCTCTTTTTTGTATTTGATTCGACTGTAATTGGTTAAGCTTCCTCTTTTTTCGTTTCTTTAACCGAAGCTTCTTCTGTTGCCGATTCTTCTGGGGTGAACTCTGTGAGGCCTGCGCCGATCAGGATGTTATACCAGGAGATCAATTTCTTGATATCACTCGGATATACACGTTCACGGTCGAAATTGGGAAGAATCTCGGCGAAATAAGCACGTAGTTCGTCTGGTTTGGCGGATGTGGAAACAGATGCTTGTTGTCCGTTTTCTTTATTTTTGACGTTGGTCAGAACTTCATGCAATGGAACTTCTGCTTCATTTGTGTAGATAGCGATATCTCCCAGAGAAATTACTTTATCTTTTGCGTATGCAGGAACTCTTTTCTTGTCTGCTAACGACTCAACAATCAGCATATTTTTCCCGTGGGAAACCAATTTAAACAATCCCGGTTTACCCGAGATAGACAAAATCGTCTTCAACATAATACTTTGTTTTTCTAATAGTGTTTAACTTTTGTGCTGCAAATGTAGTATAACTGTCGGGAATTTTCGGCAGTTTTGAACATATTTTCTTGTTTCTAATGATTATTCACTAAGCATAAATGTCTCTATCTACTGAATATTTTTGTTTTTATGCTTATTATAGAATTGAGAGTCAATGTTTTTTATCTTTAGTCCTGCAAGAAAAGCTGTTATTTGCGGAAGTAAAGCTTGTTCTCCGTCATTGAAGATCACGTAGTCCGATTTCTCTTTTTTCATTTCGTCCGGCAACTGGCTTTCGATGCGACGTATAATTTCTTCTCGGGAAACGGAGTCGCGTTCGAGTATCCGTCCGATGCGTATTTCCATCGGGGCATAAACCATCAGCGTCGTATCGACAATCCGGTTAAAGCCCGATTCGAAAAGAATGGCTGATTCGATGGCGCATACCGGGGTATTCAGTCTTTCGACCCAAGCAAAAAAATGACGGTTCACTTCTGGGTGAATGATCGCGTTCACTTGTCCAAGCCGTTCCGGGTTTCCGAAAATATGGGAAGCGAGCCGTCTTTTATCCAAACCGTCGGCTGTATAAAGTTCTTTGCCGAACAAGGTAATCAGCTTTTCCCGGATAACGGGAGAAGTGGCTGTTAGATGCTTGCTTTCTGTATCGGCTATATACACAGGAATACCCCATACTTCCAATAGTGCGGCCACCATTGATTTGCCGCTTCCGATTCCTCCGGTGATTCCAATCTTAATCATTTGACTTTGTTTGTTCCAATATAAATTCGATCCGGTCTGGTGAAATTGTAGCTACATCCACCCAGCTCAGTTTTTTGTTCAGTTGTAAAGGCAATGTTCCTGAAGCGCTTTGTTCTAAATCTGCAAAAGAGATTCGTATTTCGAAATCATCTGCCGAGACGTCCTTGAAGCGCGAAAGAGGGACGTTGCAGCTCACTTTCACGACAGCCGGGAACATGCGCAGGGTGTAATGGGGCGGCAGATTGGTGCAGATAACAGGTATTTCCAGCGTTTTTTCTGTATACTCTTCTATCGGGATCGTAACGGTTACACTTGTCGGTTCGAGAGTTTTTCCAGTTGGACGGTACGTGTGACGGTCTTGTTTCCTTTTTTGATCTCGGTATAGATTGTTTTTATCTCTTTCAAAGTGTCCAGAACGACATCGCTGGCATAGACGTTGATGCTGCGGGGAGTAATGGATATGTCACCTGAAACTTTGAAACCTGCATTTGTTTGGACAACTCCCTCGAATACGGCTGGTATCTCCTTCTTGATGCGTTTGCTGTAAGCAGCATCGATATGTTGGGGTTCGAAGCTGAGCAGGGATGTGGTCGCAATCAGATGTTTCTTTATTTCGTTTTCGATATCTTTCCGGTTAATGATCAGTTTACCGGATTTTTCCGACTGTGTCTTCATGTTGGCCTCAATTGGGGCAAACGAACGTCCGAAGGAGTAGTTCAGCAATACACTCCCCTTGTCTTTCACTTTGACTGTAATGGCTTCGGGCGGTGTTTCCGTGAAAGATATATCTGGCGGCACATTCTTGTACTTGACCGGAATCCTGATATCTATTTCATACTCCTGTTGCAGGCTTTGGAGAAGCCAGAAGCCGAAAGCCAACAGTATAAAACAGAAAAAGATCAAGGCTTCTTTCCACTGTTGACGGCGAAGAAAAGCCTTAATCTCTATCCGGACAGACTTGAATGTTTGTTTGATTTGTCCAAGTCGTGACATATGTTCCGTTGTTTATTTTTGCTGTGCGTCTTCTACAGATGCAAACACGGATGTTTTGTCTACACGGATGCGTACACCATCAGAAATTTCAATCAACATATATGTGTCACCAATTTCTTTGATTTTTCCGTAGATACCTCCGGCAGTAATCACTTTGTCTCCTGCTTTTAAGGCTTCGCGGGCTTTCTGAATTTCTTTTTGTTTCTTTTGTTGCGGACGGATCATAAAGAAATAGAAGATCGCAACAATAACAACCATCATTAAAATACCAGACCATTGCTGACTTCCGCCGGCGGCCTGAAGTAAAATAGTAAGTAAGCTCATATAACTATAAACATTAATAAGTTAATATCAATTCGATACTGACACAAATGTAAGGATAATAATTAATCTTTGAGCAATAACTTTTCTTTTTTTAACTCGTTGACTACAGAATCTAAAATACCGTTGATAAATGTTCCGCTTTTCGGGGTACTGTAGTATTTGGCCGTATCAATATATTCATTCAGCGTTACGTTGATGGGAATTGTCGGGAACGTCATGATTTCTGCCAGTGCAACCTGCATGATGATAAGATCCATATTGGCTATGCGTTCGGTTTCCCAGTTCTTCATGTGTTTGTTGATACGTTCACGGAATTCGCTTCCTTTCATCAATGATTGGCGGAATAATTTAATGGCGAAAGACTGGTCTTCGAGATCTTTAAACATCGGCAGCAATTTTTGTTTGCTTCCGGCTGCTTCTTCGAATTGTTTGATTGTTTTCAGCGTAAAAGTTTCGACGATGGAGATGTCGTCGTTCCAATAAATGCTTTTATCTTGCAGATAATCGTCGATCGCTTCATTGCCACAAATTAGTTTTTTGAATACGATGCGCCAGAATTCCTTATCTGTCTCGTATGAATCATTTTCGTTATTCAGATATTCCCCGTATTGTTCGGACGACAAGATCAGGTCGAGTACCATTTTGATGAAATCTTCATCATTATCCCATGAAAGCCCCTGTTCGGCCACGTATTTCCGAAGTGCTTCATTTTCGGCTATTTGTGCGGCAAAACGGTTGTCTATCAGTCGGGTATTGGGGTTCAATTCGGCTTCTGTCGGCATATACTTGTTCTTACGGGCATCCAAGATACGTCTTTGTAAGTTTGTGACGTCGACAATTAGAAGAAGGAAATAATGATATAAGTCATAAGACTTTCTAAGACTGAAAAGCAATTCGTTTTCCGCTACTTTGAGGTCGTTGTTTCCGTTTTGATAGTAAGAATATACTATCTGTAAAACTTTAATGCGGATTAAAATTCTGTTGATCATCGTTTGAAGGAACTACTTGTTATAAATTTGGCTGCAAAGTTAGTCATTCTTTTGATAAAAGTTCGTCGCTTCGCTTAATTTTATGTGTGTTATTTATTATTTCATAATATTCCGATTCTTTATATGCATTTTCATGCGTTAAAATAGTTGTTGTTTAAAAAAAAATGCACATATTTGAGGCAAGTTATGATAAATGGGTGGGTGTTTAACGAATGTTTGCTATAATGGAAAACTCGGTGAAGAAAATACAGGTTGAAGGTGGTGACAAAGAGATCTTATACTCTAAAACCATTAAAGCAGGAAAAAGAATTTATTATCTGGATGTAAAGAAGAATCTGAAAGACGATTTATTTCTGGCTGTGACGGAGAGTAAAAAAGTGCAGCCGAAGAATGGTATGCAGGTTTCTTTTGAGAAACATAAGATTTTTCTGTACAAAGAAGACTTTGACAAGTTCATGGATGGAATGAATGATGTAATCAGTTACATTAAACGATGTAGAGCTGATGAAAGGCCGGAGGAGACGATGTCGGATGAAGGTCGGCAGGAAAGCGACTCGGATGAGATCAAACTGAATATCGAATTTTGACGAAGTCGGTAGAGAATGAGAAAATAATAAGGGGCTGTTCCGAAAGGAAACAGCCCCTTATCTTTATAGGTCCTGTAAAGGAAACCTATCGATGTTGCGGTTTATTCTGCCGGATGAATTGCTTCAGTAGGACAAGCATCTGCGCAAGTTCCACAATCTGTACACATTTCAGGGTCGATGCTGTATTTATCGCCTTCTGAAATTGCTCCTACCGGACATTCGTCAATACAAGTACCGCAAGCGATACAATCGTCACTAATTACGTAAGCCATTTTTTTAAACGTTTAAATTGATAACTATTAGTTCGTGCAAAAATAGAGTTTTCTTTGAATTAAAAAAAGAACTCCTCCTTTTTTTTACAAATAAATGCTCTTTTGCAATAAGTCGGACTCTTTCCCGTTATAAATTCAAAATTACGAAAAGAATTGAGACGTCTACTATTTATTATATGTGTGTTCTTTCTGTCTGTAACTGCCGTAATGGCGCAGAAAGAAAAGGTGAAGAACCAGCCCTATGCGGATTTGAAATGGTTTCATTTGGGATTTCATGTAGGTCTGCATGCGCAGGATTTGATATTGACTAATACCGGTGTGGCAACAAACGGTGAAACCTGGTATGCCGAGATTCCGAGCTATTCGCCCGGTTTTAGTGTCGGGGTCATCGGGGATATGTACTTGAATCCATATTTCAATCTGCGTTTTACGCCGACTATCCATTTCGGTGACAAGAAATTTGTGTTCCGCCGTCCTGAAATGGAAGGAGTGGAGGGTACAGATGAAAATCCGGTGGTAAGCATGTATTCCACTTCTGTCCGTTCCAACTATCTGACGTTTCCGCTCGATGTGAAGTATAGCGCTTTTCGTGTGAATAACTATCGTCCTTATCTGATTGGCGGTATTTATGGCGCTTTCGATCTGGGGCGTAAAAAAGGAAATCCGATCCTGTTGAAAGGAACGGATTTCGGTGTCGAGTTTGGTATCGGATGTGATATTTATCTTCCGTTTTTCAAATTATGTCCGGAACTTAAGTTTAGTTTCGGTCTGGTAGACCTGTTGGAGAAAGACCGAAGTGATCTGACAGATCCGGAATTGATCAAGTATCCGAATTCCTTGTCTAAAGCAACTTCCCGGATGGTGACGCTCACCTTTAATTTCGAATGAATAGTTCGATATAGATATAGCTGGCGGGAACAGCTAGCATAACGCTGTCGAAGCGGTCTAGCATTCCTCCGTGGCCTGGTAATACATTGCCAGAGTCTTTTACTCCGAGTGTACGTTTCAGCAAGGATTCGATCAAGTCTCCCCAGGTTCCGAACAGGACAACCGTGGCTGCCAGTCCCAACCAATTCATCCGGTTTATTTCCGGGGCGAACCAGGCGAATGCCTGTGAGGAAGCCAAGGAGAGGATCAATCCGCCAAAAAAGCCTTCCCATGATTTCTTGGGAGAAATCCGTTCAAATAATTTATGTTTTCCGATCAAGGAGCCGACCAAGTATGCTCCGGTATCGTCCAGCCAGACAAAAATAAAGATCGCCATGATAAAGAGCGGCGTGTAGCTCATGACACCAGGTGTCCCCGGTTCTGCGCCGATGAAATTCAATATGGAGAAGGAGCCGGCACAATAAACCTGGGCAAAGAGCGTAAATGCCCAATTATTAATCGGGTTCGGTGCCTTATAGTAGAGTTCAGCTATCATTGTCAACATGATAAATAGTAGATAGGGAAGGAATATCTTTCCGTCTGTCAACCCGTTTGCATAAACGAAGGTGGCGATAAACAGATATACTCCTCCGAGCACATTCACGGTCCGTTGCAGATTCGCATTTTCATAATGTTTGACCAGACCTCCGAATTCCCAAAGGGTCAATCCTGTTATAATACAAAAAAGAATAAGGAAAAAAATCGGATGAATATAAATGGCACTGATTAGTACCACAACGAATATAATGCCGGTTAACGCCCGTATAATCAAATTTTTCAAGACGATAGTGTTTTTTTATTGATTTATTCAAGTACAAATATAATTAAAATAATAATTCCATGCCCATCTGTTTCAAATTTAGTGAGCATGGAATTTTTTATTGTTTATGTTATCTTACTGCTTGTCAGCTTCGGCAACTTTTGCTTCTTCGGCCTTTTTACCGTTTGCTTTCTCTTGCAGCTCCAGAATCTCCTCCGAGCGGGAAACCCAAGCACGCTTGCCGAAGATCTGTTCGACATCTTCCGTGTAGATTACTTCCCGTTCCAGCAATACCTGAGCCAGCGTATTGTGGCCTGACGCATGTTCTTTCAGAATACTTTTGGCTCGTTCGTACTGTTCATTGATAATGGCCTGTACTTCCTGGTCGATCATCCGAGCTGTTTCCTCGCTGTACGGTTTAGTGAAACCCCAGTCTTGTCCACTTGAATCGTAGTAGTTCAAGTTCGGCAGTCGGTTACTCATACCAAAATAGACGACCATCGCATAAGCCTGTTTAGTCACCCGTTCGAGGTCATTAGATGCTCCGGTAGATATTTTTCCCAAGAAAAGTTCTTCAGCTGCGCGGCCGCCGAGCGTGGCACACATTTCGTCCAGCAATTGTTCACGGGTGGTAATCTGGCGTTCTTCCGGTAAATACCAGGCAGCGCCTAATGCCTTGCCTCGCGGAACGATTGTGACTTTAACTAACGGATTGGCATGTTCTAGCAGCCAGCTCAAGGTTGCGTGACCTGCTTCATGGTTGGCTATGCATTGACGTTCATCCGCAGTTGTTATTTTAGTTCGTTTCTCCAAACCTCCGACGATACGGTCGACCGCATTCATGAAGTCTTCTTTTTGGACAAACTTTTTACCGTTACGAGCGGCAATCAAAGCAGCTTCATTGCAGACATTGGCAATGTCGGCACCGGAGAAACCGGGAGTCTGGCGTGCCAAGAATTCGGCATCGACGCTTTCGTCGATTTTGATCGGACGCAGATGCACTCCGAATATCTCTTTACGCTCGTTCAAGTCGGGTAATTCCACGTGAATCTGGCGGTCGAAACGTCCCGCACGAAGTAGAGCCTTATCCAAGATATCGGCACGGTTCGTAGCTGCCAGGATAATAACACCACTGTTGGAACCGAAACCGTCCATTTCTGTAAGTAACTGGTTCAATGTGTTTTCACGTTCGTCGTTGCTGTTCATGTTTACATTTTTACCACGGGCACGACCGACGGCATCGATCTCGTCAATGAATACGATACAAGGAGCTTTCTCTTTTGCCTGGCGGAACAAGTCACGTACGCGGGATGCTCCCACACCGACAAACATTTCTACGAAGTCCGAGCCTGACAGGGAGAAGAACGGAACATCTGCTTCTCCTGCCACAGCCTTAGCCAATAATGTTTTACCGGTTCCTGGAGGGCCTACGAGTAAGGCTCCTTTAGGTATTTTACCTCCTAATTCCGTATATTTTTCGGGGTTTTTCAAGAAGGAAACGATCTCTTCCACCTCCTGTTTTGCTTCTGCAAGGCCGGCGACATCCTTGAAGGTCACTTTTCGGTCGTTATCTTTATCGAAAAGCTGTGCTTTTGCTTTTCCCACACTGAATACTCCGCCGGGACCACCGCTTGCACCACCTGACATGCGTCGCATCAGAAAGATCCATACGACGATAATCAGCAGGATCGGACCGAACGAAACAAGAAAATTCCAGATCGCGTCGTCGCCTTCTTCGAAGCTGACTTGCGTAGTGATATGATTTTCGGCAACGGATTTGTCATAGAAGTCTGAAAATTTATCGGCCGACGGTATTTTGACATACACTTTCGGGTTTGTACCCAATGTCGCACTGTCTTTTCTGAACACCAGACCTTTCCGTCCGTCTTTTACAGTTGCTTCAACCAGATTCTTTTTGTTGTAGACGACCATCCGGTCGAATACGTTTTCCTGTGCTAATTTCTGGAACTCGGTCCAGCCTAATTCTTTAGATGCCGAAGAGTCGTTTGTCAGATACAAAGCAAAAAGCATTATGAAGATGAGCCCGTACATCCAATAAAGATTAAACTTGAACATCTTTTGCTTATTATTCTTCGGTGCTTTGTTAAACATGTCGTTTTTATTTTCCATATGTGATTATCTCTATACTATGTAAGATCGGTCATCAGTCGAGGTCTACAATCTGAGTCACTTTGGCATCTGACCAAAGATTTTCCAGATTATAGAACTCGCGAAGTTCCGGTAAAAATATGTGTACAAGAACCGTGCCATAGTCCATCCCGATCCATTCGGCACGTTGTGCTCCATCTATCGAAAGCGGTTTTTCTCCTGCCTTGCGATGGGCAAAATCCCAAGCTGAATCAGACAATGCGGAAACCTGGGTAGGTGTACTTCCTTCACAGATTATCATATATTGGCAGATCGAGCCGGATAATTGGGTTAAGTCTACGGTTACAATGTTTTTGCCTTTTTTTTCCTGTAGGCCTTCTACAATCGTTTTAACTAATGCTTCTGTTTGATCCATTATTTTTTATTGAGTAATATTCGAAGTCGCAAATATACTTCTTATATTTATTATGTGGGTGATTTCCCTCTATTAATATATGTATATACTTGCAAAATCAAAACAAGCAGAAAAAGAAAAAAGTTTATTAATGAAAAAAAATTACCATATCGTTTGTTTATTTTGAAAAAGTATGTACTTTTGCACTCGCTAACAACAAGAGAGTTGACAAGCTTAATTGAAATTGTTCAATGGTGTAATGGTAGCACAACAGATTCTGGTCCTGTTAGTCCAGGTTCGAGCCCTGGTTGAACAACGAAATAATTAATTGTCATCTTTGTTGAACGGAAATTGTTCAATGGTGTAATGGTAGCACAACAGATTCTGGTCCTGTTAGTCCAGGTTCGAGCCCTGGTTGAACAACAAAAAGCCTGTCATTCTTTTGAGTGACAGGCTTTTTTCATACATATATTTTACGTTATCACGGCGATCATTACGATCGCCGTGATAGTTTTATTTATATTTTACCCATTTGATCATTTCTTTGATGCTCGGTTTCTTTCCATACATTAAAATACCTACACGGTAAATTTTGGCCGAGAACCAGATGATAAGTATAGCTGTGGCAAACAGCAAAGCAAACGAAAGAGCCAATTCCCATACCGGAATGTCGAACGGCAAGCGGACCATCATCACGATAGGGGAGGTAAACGGGATCATCGAACACCAGAATGCCAGCGGGCCGTCTGGATTATTCATGCTATAGATTCCGGCATACAAGCTGAACGCCATCAAAAGCATAATCGGAGTCATGAACTGCTGAGTGTCTTCCTGCTGTTCCAGAGCGCTTCCGATTGCAGCAAATAGAGCTGCATACAGTAAATAGCCACCGATAAAATAAAGGACAAAACAGGTGCCGATCATACCGAAGTTGATCGAATTGATAATTTCTTGCACCTGGATGCTGATATCGGAAGAACCGGCAGCCACATCGTTTATGCCTTGTGCCGTCATCTGTGCTGTCATCATATCTTCAGGTGACGTGTTGCCACCGAAAAAGAAAAGGCTCCCCGATACCAAGACCGTTGTCAGGATTCCCCACAGGAATACTTGTGTTAGGCCGACGAAACCGATGCCAATGATTTTTCCCATCATCAGGTCGAATGGCTTAACGGACGAAATCATCACTTCGATAATACGGTTTGTCTTTTCTTCCATCACTCCTTGCATGACCATTCCACCGTACATGATGATAAACATATAGATAATGAAAGTCAATATCATGCCTAAGATAGAGGCAACCTCGGCCGAAGTGCTTTTTTCACTTCCGTCTTCATCCCATTTGATGGTTTTGATATTGAAATTGATTTTGCTGTCCTCGATGATCTGTTTCAGGTTGTCGATGTTGTAAGAAGCGAGTTTCTCGTCTTTCAAGTATTCGGACAGTGTTTTGTCGATGGTGTTTTTCAGTCCCATCGGAATTTGTTTCTGCGAATAGAGTGTTGCTGCGGTTGGGTTTTGTAACAAGTCGTCTGTTATATTCAAGAAAGCGAAAATTTCTTTATCCGGGTTTTTACGATATTCTTCCAGGCTGGAACCTTTTTCGGTGATGAAGGTGTATTCTTCTGTGTCTTTAAACAGC
Source organism: Parabacteroides sp. merdae-related_45_40 (assembly GCF_001915675.1). Lineage (NCBI taxonomy): Bacteria > Pseudomonadati > Bacteroidota > Bacteroidia > Bacteroidales > Tannerellaceae > Parabacteroides > Parabacteroides sp. merdae-related_45_40. The sequence goes on from NZ_MNQY01000151.1 coordinate 10,713, forward strand.
GGTGCGTATTTGCCTGTCGTATCGCTGATCGCCACCTGTTTGACATCATCTCCTTTGATGGTGGATAACCAAAGCGGGACGAACACCAGCGCGGCAAACAGGAACGGTGTCAGGAATGTCAGTAACAGAAACGATTTTTTGCTGACACGGCGGAGGTATTCTCTTTTTATTATAAGTCCTATCTTATTCATGCTTGCGTAGTATTTGTACCGGAGACGGTGTTAATAAATATGTCGTTCATCGAAGGGATCTCTTCCGTGAAAGAAATGATTTCAGTCTGTCCCGCCAATGCAGAGAGGAGGGCGGAGTTGGTTATACCCGGCTCTTTATGGATGCGTACCTCGCTTGTTCCGGCCAGGTCTTTTTCCGTCAGCAGGCTGAACATTTCCGGGATGGGTTGCAATTTCCCTGATCCGGTATGGAAACGGAGGGTGAAATTGTTTGTCCGGAAACGGCTTTTCACTTCTGTCACATTGCCGGAAAGCACAACTTGAGAACGGTTGATCAAGGCGATATTGTCACAAATCTCTTCAACAGACGACATGTTGTGCGTGGAAAAGATGATTGTGTGTCCGGCATCTTTGAGTTCGAGGATTTCTTTTTTCAGCAATTCGGCATTCACTGGGTCAAATCCGCTGAACGGTTCATCGAAGATCAGAAGTTTCGGTTCGTGAATGATGGTGATGATGAATTGTATTTTCTGCTGCATCCCTTTGGACAACTCTTCCAGTTTCTTGTTCCACCAGGGCATGATATCAAATTTTTCGAACCAGCGTATCAACCGTATGCGAGCTTCCTGGTAGGAGAGCCCTTTGAGCTGTGCTAGGTAGATGGCTTGTTCACCGACTTTCATTTTTTTATACAGGCCGCGTTCTTCCGGCAGGTAACCGATCTGGTAGATATCTTCCGGCTGAAATTCACGTCCGTTAAAACGGACAAGGCCGCTGTCGGGGGCCGTGATGCGGTTGATGATACGGATCAGTGTGGTTTTGCCGGCTCCGTTCGGCCCTAATAAGCCGAAGACTTTCCCTTCGGGAACTTGGATGCTGACCTTGTCGAGGGCGAGGTGGTTGGCATATTGTTTTACCACGTCTTCCGTTTCTAAAAAATTCATAGGCATTACATTTTTAATATGATTCTTTCTCCCAATTCTTTACTTAATATATTCTTTATTTCGTTCAGGCGCGTGAGCTTTTTCATCAGCTCGAAAACCTGATCCATGTCTTCGTTGTTTTGCATACTCTTGATCTGTGCCTGTATCTCTTTGATTTGAGAGAGTACATAGGCATCCTTGAAAGCATACAATTCCCGGATTACCAACTGGTCGAGTTTGTCTTCTTCCTGTTCCAGTTCCCGATATTTGGTGTGATACTTGCTTAGCTGATATTTTTCGCTGATCAGGTTGGCGGCAAGGCGGCTCACGTTCGGGTCGGGATGGGCGAGGAAATACCGGTTCGCGATGAACCCTTCGGACCGGCAGCGATCGGCCGCTTCATCCATCATACTCTTGAAGAGCGGAGTATAAAAGGTCAGGTCGTCGCGTTCCAGCTCGGAACGGATATATTCGGAAACGCGGATCACGACATCCTCGTTCGTCTCTTCGTCCGTATATTGGAACAGGATACGTTCGCCGTAACGCACGATGTAGCGCAGCAGGGCGACTTCGTATGCCTCGTAAGGCGAACGCTTCGGCCCTACCGGAATGTTTGCCGGCGGAGTGAAAGGCGCTGGCGGCGGCATGCTGCCTCCTCCGTTATCGGGACTGTATTCTTCCGGTGGGGGGGGCGGGATCGTATTGTCAGGAGGCAGGGGACTTTCCTGCGGTTGTTCCGCCAGCGTCTCTTCCGGATAGGGCTGGTAACTGGGAATATCCGGGTATTCGGGGATATTGACGGGAGTAGCCGGAATGGGGGAGGACGGAGTGTTCGCTTGCCTTTCTTCCTTGTTGAGGCGGATTTTGTTCACTTCGTTCAACAGGAGCATCTCGTCTATTTCCATCATCGTACTGCATTCCCGGATATAAAGGGAGCGGGCGATATTGTCGGGGATGATGGCCACCGTCCGGATAATGTCGGAGATCAGCGCCGACCGTTTGATCGGATCCGTTCCTGCATCGTCCAATAGCAGGCGCGTTTTGAAACGGATGAAATCGGTTTCGTTCTGCCGGATAAACTCAGCAAACTGGCTCGCGTTGTGCTTGCGGGCAAAGGAGTCGGGGTCTTCTCCGTCCGGAAGGAGCACCACTTTCACATTCATGCCGTCCTCCAACAGCAGGTCGATACCACGCAAGGCAGCTTTGATACCGGCTGCATCACCGTCATACAAGACCGTGATATTGCTAGTGAAGCGATGTATCAGGCGGATCTGTCCTTGTGTGAGGGCTGTACCCGATGAAGCGACCACGTTCTCGACCCCTGCCTGATGCATGGAAATAACATCCGTGTAGCCTTCCACCAAGAAGCAGCGGTCAGCCTTTACGATCGCCTGTTTGGCGAAATAGATCCCGTAAAGCTCGTTACTCTTATGGTAAATCTCACTTTCGGGCGAGTTGACATATTTGGCTGTCTTTTCGTCTTTCTTCAGGACACGTCCTCCGAAAGCGACGACTTTTCCACTGAGCGTATGGACCGGAAAAATGACACGCCCGCGAAAACGGTCGTTTACCCCGCCGTTGTCGTAGGCGATCACCAAACCTGTCTTTTCGAGAAATTCTTTTTTGTAACCGCTCTTTGTTGCGGCTTTATACAGGGCGTCCCGTTGGTCGAGGCTGTAGCCTAACTGGAATTTGCGAATGGTATCTTCCCGGAAACCACGTTCGGCAAAGTAGCGCAGGCCGGCGGCTTTGCCTTCCTGGTGTTCGTAGAGCTGGGTCGTGAAGTATTTCTGCGCCCAGCTATTGACGATCAGCATGCTTTCGCGGTCGCTGCGCACCTGCTTTTCGCGTTCCGACAGTTCCCGTTCCTGTATTTCGATGTTGTACTTTTTGGCAAGGAAGCGAAGCGCATCATAATAAGAAAGCTGCTCATGCTTCATAATGAAGTGAACAGCCGTACCCCCTTCGCCGCAGGCAAAGCATTTACAGATATTCTTTGCTGGCGACACATAGAAAGAGGGGGACTTGTCGCTATGGAAAGGACACAACCCTACATAGTTTATGCCTCGTTTCCGAAGGGTAACGAATTCGGAAACAACGTCCACAATGTTTGCAGCATCCAGTATCCGGTCTATGGTAGGTTGATCGATCATAAATCTTCTTACTTTTTATGTACAAAGGTAAGAAGATTTGTGATTTTTGAATTATATAATGACAACCTGTTTCTCTATTTATAATTTTGTCTCGTCCTGAGATAGGTTGACTGTGTGTTAAAAAATCTTATTATAGGTTGTCTATAAAAACAAAAAACAGACAAACCGTGTTGATCCATGTAATTTGTTTTTACACGTTCCTTGAAGTCTTAAAGTTAGCTTTCTTAACACCATGATGCGTATATTCTAAGATAAATACTTACTTTTGCGTCTGTATCTGATAACATGAAAAAGAAATGAAACGAATACTACATTTGATTTTGATCAGTTGTTTGTGCCTCTCGGCGGCAGCACAGAAAAACGCTCCTAAATGGATGAACAAAGCCAAGAGAGCGGTCTTTACAATTACCACTTATGGAAAGGATGGAAATAAGCTCGCAACTAGTACGGGATTCTTTATTTCCGAAACAGGCGAGGCTGTCTCTGCATACAATATCTTTAAGGGTGCCGAGAAAGCAACAATCACAGACTTTGAGGGAAAAACATTTCTGGTTAAGAATATCCTGGGTGCAGACGAACTGTATGACGCTGTAAAGTTTCAGGTTGAAGTGCCGAAGAAAGCTGTTTTCCTGCCGATTGCTGCTGAGCCGGTGGCAAACGGGACGAATGCCTATCTGCTATTATACTCTACCGGCAAGAACGCCACCTTTAAGTCTGGTGCTATTACCGAAGTAAGTAAGCTGAAAGATCCGTATAAATATTACAAGATGGCAGTCGCATTGGAAGAAAACGAACTCAATGCTCCGTTGCTGACTCCCGAAGGTGAAGTGTTCGGGCTGGCACAAGCGGATGCAGGTGGAAAGAAAGATATTTGCTATGGCCTTTCTGCTGGATATGCAGGTAGCTTGTCAATAGGGTCTGCTGATTATCTGAGTTCTGCATACCGCAATATCAATATACCGAAAGGATGGCCGAAGGAACTGGACCAAGCAACCGTAGCTCTTTACTTGATCAGTGGCACGCAGGACGCAAAGGCACGCTTGGAAACGGTCAACGATTTTATCACCACCTTCCCGGATGCTCCCGACGGTTATCTGAACCGTTCTGATCTTTATGCCTACAATCGTGCGGAATTGGCTAACTCTATGGCTGAACAGGCAATCTATTTGCAAAAGGCACTGGACGACATAAAAACCGCTTCTAAATGTAGCGATAAGAAAGGTGATTTCTGGTATAACCAGGCTAAGTTGATCTACGGTGTTGCTTCGGCCGATAGTACGCTGACTGATCCAGCTTGGACAATCGAAGCCGCTATGGAGGCTTTGGACAAGGCGATCGAAGAGGATAACCTGCCAGCCTATCACCAATTAAGGGCGGATATCCTGTTCAATAAAGGAGAGTTCCAGCAGGCATTCGATGAGTACATGATCGTTAACAACAGCGATGTCGCCTCTGCTTCTTCTTATTATTTGGCTGCAAAGGCAAAGGAACGGGTTACCGGTTTTAATATCGGTGATGTTATCGACCTGCTCGACAAGGCGATCGAGAAATGCGGGACAAATATGAATGCCGAGGCGGCAGCTTATGTGTTGGAACGGATCAATTGGCGCCTGCGCCTTGCACAATACACGGAGGCTATCGCTGATTATGACCTCTATTATACACTGATTGGTGGACAGGTGCTTCCGAACTTCTTCTTTCTGCGCGAACAAGCCAAGTTCCGTGCGGGTGACTTGGAGGGAGCTTTGAAGGATATCCAGGCTGCTATACAGGGAAGTCCCAGCACGCCCGACTACTATGCGGAAGAAGCTTCCATCTATGTTCGCCAGCAGAAGTATGAAGATGCACTGAAAAGTATAGAGAGGGCAATCGCGATTGCTCCAGATTTCGGAGCCTGTTATCGTTTACGGGGCGTTTGTTGCGTCCGTTTGAAGAAGAAAACAGAGGCTTGCGAAGCATTCAACAAAGCTAAAGAATTGGGCGATCCGCTTGCTGGAAAGTTGATAAAGGAACATTGTAAATAAGTGAGTGATATGAAGAAGCTGATGGATGTATTGCCGTTGCTGCTTGTCGTTGTCCTGCTGTTTGGTACGGCTTGTCAGAGCAATAAAAAGAAGGATGCGGAGAGCGCGAATGTAACGTTGTTCGATAAGGATCTGCCGGAGATCAAGACGCTGGTCAACGGAGAATGGGAACTGGTGAGTGGCAAGAACGCCCGTGAGTTCTGCGAATATGAGAATACTTTCATCAAGTTTGCAGACGACCAATATGTCTGGACGGAGGACGGCAAAGCCGAACCGGGGGCTTTGAACTGGCGCAAAGCGGATACGGGGGCCGGATATGAAGCCTATCTGATGGATGTCTTCTACGAGACCAACCCTGCCTATCCTGTGTCTATCAAAGGAGACACTCTTATCCTGCAAGACTGCTCGGAAACAGGATATAAATATACTTTGGTTAGGAA
>NZ_MNQY01000152.1:0-508 GCF_001915675.1 Parabacteroides sp. merdae-related_45_40
CCAATATGTAAATGCGGTGAAAAAGAATCCGAATGTTTGTGGTTCCGGTCTCTTTATGGAGTCTATCGAGCAAAATCCGGTATATTATGATCTGGCTTTTGAAATGCCTCTCCATAAAGATGAAGTCAATATCGAAGAATGGCTCTGCCGTTACGCAGACCGTCGCTACGGAAAACCGTCCGAAAACGCGCATCAGGCTTGGTTGCATCTGTTAGAAGGGCCCTATCGCCCCGGAACAAACGGGACAGAACGCAGTTCCATCATCGCCGCCCGTCCAGCTGTGAACGTAAAAAAATCCGGCCCGAACGCCGGTCTGGGGATTCCCTACTCTCCTCTGTCGGTAGTTCAGGCCGAAGGCTTGTTGCTAAAAGATGCCGCCCGATTGGAAGACTCCGATCCTTATCGTTTTGATATTGTCGATGTCCAGCGGCAGCTGATGTCCAACCTCGGACAGGCTATCCATAAACAGGCGGCAGAGGCGTTCCGTAAAAAAGACAAGGAAGCATTC
>NZ_MNQY01000152.1:595-14751 GCF_001915675.1 Parabacteroides sp. merdae-related_45_40
GATGCGACCGCGCTTGTCACCGTGTGGGGAGCTGATGGTGATCCGCTTATCTTCGACTACTCATGGCGGGAATGGACGGGATTGATAGACGGATATTATCTGAAACGCTGGGAAAAGTTCTACGCTATGCTTCAGGATCATCTCGATGCCGGGACAAATTACAGCGAAAAAGATTTACCGCAAACGCACGGCCGTGAGTCTTTCCGTGCCAATGATTTCTACAGCACTTTAGGAGACTGGGAACTTCAATTTGTTTCCACTCCGGATAAAGTCCGTACCCCTATCACACAAGGAGACGAGGTGGAAACCGCTACCCGCCTGTATAAAAAGTATGCTCGTCTTGCTACCGAGTATTATAAGGATGAAATCGAGGCAGATGAGATTCATGAAGGTAACATCTTTGAGAATTTGGGTGAATAACTCCTCAAAAAGATTATATTATGACAATAAGACAATTCCTTCTTGCTTGTTTCTGCTGTGTGACTCCCTGTCTGACAGCACAGACAAGCAAGATAAAACTATCGGAGATGAACCTCTCCCCCATCTATCAGCCATACGGGACTCCGGCATCCGGCAAAGCAGTCACCGGCGAACCTTTACAGGTTGCCGGTACGCTTTTTGCAGATGGTGTAGGTGTACAGGCAAACAGCAAAATAAAGATTTCACTTCAGGGAAAATCATCCCTTTTCACATGCAAGATCGGTATCAATGATCAGTCGGTTAATTACAAGGACAGCCATCTTGTCAAGATTCCCTTGACCGACGGGACGATGCTCTTTTACGACCAGACAAACGGCCGCAAACAATATGTCGGTACGGGAAAAGGAAACGGGGAAGTGGAAAAGGGAAGTGTAGTCTTCAAAATCACCGGAGACGGGAAAGAACTGTATAACAGCGGGATCATGCGTGGAGGCGAGACAGCCAGAGCAATCTCTCTTCCCGTCGAAGGAATCAAGATCCTGGAACTGGAAGCAGAAAGTGCAAATGATGGACTTAGCGGTGATCATGCTGATTGGTTGGAGGCCGTCATTACCTATTTCGAAATTCGACCGTCTCTAGTCGCTCCCGAATACCAAGGAGAGATTGCCTCCATGTCTAAAGAAGTGGAACGATCCCTGCAACAGAAAATCGGACAACTCGAAACAGTCTGCCTGCCCTTGCCGTCACCTAGTTACGATTGGCTGATCTGTAACCAGGAAGCCAAAGCAAAGGTTTATCAGGCAAACCAAGGAAAAGATATCGTATTGAGCAATGGACTAGTCAGTCGCGTATTCCGCATTTTTCCAAACCTGGCGACAGTCGATATCCAAAATCTGATGACCGGAGAGAATATGCTGCGTGCCGTGAGCAATGAAGGGATTTTGACGCTTGATGGCAAAAACTATTCGCTGGGTGGCTTGGACGGTCAACCCGAATTTGGTTACACCCAGTACAAATGGCTCGACCGGATGGAGCCTTTTGCCAATTCGTTCCGTGTCATCGATTTTCGGATTTCAGAAATCACCCCGCGTATTAACTGGAAAAGTAGACGATGGGCATTGGAAAAAAAACGGAACCCATCCGGCAAACAGCTGACCTTTCTATTAGAAGGGCCGGACGAACTGAAAGGCGTAAAAGTCAAACTACATTACGCCCTTTATGACGGTCTGCCTTGTATTTCCAAATGGTTTGAGATTGAAAACCGGACAGGTGCGGATATCAATCTCGATTCTTTCGTCCTAGAACAGTTAGCTATGGCCGAGCCAGAGTCTCCGGTGGAAGCCAAGAGTCCGGAAATGTTCCGCAAACCCAATATCCATGTCGAAAGCGATTGGGGTTTTCTGGGTTTCATCGAAAAGATTGCCGACAAGACCGAGCACTGGAATCCCGATCCGAGCTACACTTCGCAGTGTAATTATCCACTGCTGACTCCTTGCCTGTTAGAGGTCAAACTGCCAATGGGACCGGACGAGCGAATCTGCAATGGCGGTTCTTTTTCCAGTTTCCATACTTGGCTGATGCCTTTCGATAGCGAAGACAGAGACCGAAAAGGGCTATTTGTCAAACGGATGTACCGGACGATTGCTCCCTGGACAACCGAAAACCCGATCTTCATGCATTGTACATCCAGTGATCCTAAGATCGTAAAGCAGGCAATAGATCAATGTGCTGATACCGGCTACGAAATGCTGATCATTAGCTTTGGCTCTGGCCTTAACATGGAAGACGAATCACCGGCCAACTATGCCAAGTTTAAGGAATTGCGCGACTATGCCGACTCCCGCGGTATCGAGTTGGGGGGATATTCGCTGCTATCGAGTCGTTGGATCAGCGATGATGTGGATGTGATAAATCCCGAAACAGGTAAGAGAGGCGGAATGATTTTCGGTAGTTCTCCCTGTCTTTGCAGTGATTGGGGCTATGACTATTTCCGAAAGATCAAACAGTTTTTCGAAAAGACAGGTATGACCGTGTTTGAAAACGACGGTTCCTATCCGGGGAATGTTTGTGCTTCAACCGTTCACGCTCACCATGAAGGGCTGAAAGATTCCCAATGGAAACAACGTAAACAAATTGAGAACCTATACCGATGGATGTGTGAAAATGGTATCTATATGAATATCCCGGATTATGGCTATCTGCTGAACGGAGGCAATAAAGTCGGAATCGGTTATCGTGAAGTCAACTGGTCTTTACCGCGTGAACGGCAGTTGGTTCTGGGCAGACAAGTCATGTATGACGGTCTTTGGGAACGGCTTCCGAGTATGTGTTGGACTTTTGTGCCTCTCACCCAGTATCATGGCGGTGGAGCAGCCGCTACATTGGAACCGCTCAGCGAACATCTTGCCGACTATCGGGCACACATGATGCAAAACTATGGAACCGGTGTACAGGCTTGTTACCGGGGACATCGGCTTTATGATACCGAGGAGACAAAACAGACGGTAAAAGAAATCATCGACTGGTATAAACGATATCGTTATATTCTAAACAGCGAAGTGATCCACTTACGCCGTCCTGACGGTAAAGATTGGGACGGAATCATGCATGTCGCTCCCGGTAAAAAAGAGAAAGGTTTTGTCATGGTCTATAACCCTACCGACGAGCCGATGGAGCGTACCGTCAAACTACCTCTCTACTATACAGGATTGACCACGGAGGCGGTTGTAAAAGAGCAAGGCAAAGAAGGGGTTCTCCATACTTTGTCGCGCGATTATACGATTCTATTGAGAATAAGGATTCCGGCAAAAGGTTATAATTGGTATATAATAGAATAAAAAACAAACAAATATGAAGAAAACATTCCTAACAGTCGTTGTATTGCTCCTTGCCTGGAGTAATGTTGACTTGAAAGCTCAGGAGACAATCACGAATGCTTTCGACGACTTGAAACGTACCGGAACTGTTAATGAACAGGACTCCGAAATGCGACAGGCTACCTCGGATACGGCTCTACAAAAATTGCTGACACAGAAACCGGCAGCAGGCTATTTTTGTTTTGCTGAAGATCGGATGCATGATATCCGTCTTGATCAAATCATTCCGGCCCGTTGGACGGAACGCGTTTTCGACACTTGGCTACAATTGAAAGGAGACTGTCAACCTGGTGAATTCTATACGTGGCAAATCGGTGTTTTCACACCTTTCAAGGAGTTGAAAGGTGTCTCCGTTTCATTCTCCGACTTGGTAAATGCCGATGGAAATAAAATAAAATCCACCTCATTCCAATGTTTCAACCAGGAAGGCACCGATACCGACGGACAAACATTCCGGAAAACCGTCTGTATCCCTAAAGGATATGTACAGGCACTCTGGATCGGGATGGACATCCCTGCATCAGCCAAAGGGATATATAAAGGAAAAGCTTTTGTGAAGGAAGGAAGCTCCCAACCTGTCGAAATAGCAATTGAGCTAAACGTGTCCGGCTCACCGATCGCCAATCATGGCGATAACGAAGGTTGGCGGAAAACCCGTTTGCGCTGGCTCAACTCCACACTGGGAAATGCCGATGAACCGACTGCACCTTATACACCTGTAACTATCCGGAAGAAAACTCTTTCCTGGTTGGGCGGCGAAATTGAACTTTCTTCGAGCGGGCTACCTTGCAGGATAACCACTTGTTATGATGCCAATAACAGACTCAGTGATTCTATCTCAAATGCCGTACTGGCAAAGGAAATGGCATTTATTATCGAAACTTTCAATGGACAGGAAGCCTTGAAGCCAGGAAGTCTCCGTATCACTAACCGTAATAACGCTTCCATTAGTTGGGAAACGATACTAAAGAGCCAAAACTTCAATGTAGTATGTCAGGGAACTTTCGGGTTCGACGGTATTAGTAATATCCGTCTTCAAGTCAAACCGAAACAAGATATCGAAATCAAAGATATACGTTTGGAAGTCCCTTACACGACTTATGCATCCAAATATATGATGGGATTGGGGCACAAAGGCGGATTTCGTCCAGACACGCTGATATCATGGAAATGGGACACCGATAAACAACAGGACAAAATCTGGATGGGAAATGTCAACGCCGGCCTTAACCTTCATTTCATGGATGAGAATTTTGTGCGTCCGTTAGTCAATATCTATTACGCACTTGGTAAACTGAACCTGCCTGTTTCCTGGGGAAACAACAACAAAGGTGGTATCCGCATCCAGCCGGAAGAAGATGGTGAAACACGAATGATCGTTTACAGTGGCGAACGCTGTTCACGCAAAAACGAAATCCTGCACTACAATTTCGATATGCAAATCACCCCTGTTAAACCGATTGACTTGAAATCACAGGCAACAGAACGTTTCTACCACTCGAACAGCGACGTAAGTGCTGGTTATATTCCGGCAGCTTTGAAAGCCGGAGCAAACTTGATCAATGTCCATCATAAGAAAGATATTTATCCTTTTATCAACTATCCGTATTATGACGAATCAGTCGCCGATCTGAAACGTTTCATCTCTGAAGCTCATAGTAAGAATCTCGGTGTCCGTTTATATTACACGACACGGGAACTGACCGTGAAAATTCCCGAACTATGGGCTTTGCGTAGTTTGGGCGGAGAAGTGATCCATGACGGTCCCGGAAAGGATACGCGTACATTAATTCATCGTAACGGACCGAACGAGTGGTTGAACAAGAATCTTGCCACGCATTTCATCCCTGCTTGGTATAACGCTTTCGAAGAGGGAAAATATGCAGGAGATATGGACATTTCTGTTATAACGACTCCCGATTCCCGTTGGAACAACTATTATCTGGCCGGACTGGATTGGATGGTGAAAAACTTGGAAGTCGACGGCATTTATATTGACGATAGCGCTCTTGACCGTAAAACGCTGCAACGTGCTCGACGCATCCTCGATGCAGATGGCAAGCGACGCCTGATCGACATTCACTCTTGGAACCACATGAACCAGTGGGCTGGTTATGCCAACTCCCTGCATCTTTATACAGAGCTTCTCCCTTACATCGATCGTACTTGGATTGGCGAAGGTTTCAAAGCTGACAACTCGGTAGACTTCTGGTTGGTGGAAATGTCTGGTATTCCGTTTGGCTTGTTAAGCGAGACACTGGACGCACGCAATCCTTTTCGGGGTATGGTATTTGGAATGCTTCCCCGTTTACCCTGGAGCGGTAATCCTGTCCCACTCTGGCAATTGTGGGATTCGTTCGGAATGGATAAAGCAACCATGCATGGCTATTGGGATGAAAACAACCCTGTTAAAACGGACAATGCAAATCTCCTTGCAACCGTTTATACGAATGAAAATAAAGCTCTTCTCGTGATAGCCAATTGGACGGATCTACCACAAAAGGCAAAAATATCCATCGATGAGAAAGCATTAGGTTTCCACCCAGCTACGATTTCATTGCCGGAAATAAGGGACATACAATGGGGTAGCCGGCTGAACAACTTGGAACAATGCGAAATTATGGGGAGAAGTGGTATGATCATCCTGCTTGAAAAATGAATATTCCCTGTTATAAGGTAAGGTATGGAAACAGGACATTCAGCTTACGTTTCAAGTATAAATATTGCAACCATGACAAAATACGCAACAAATCACTCGATTATTTTATGCAAAAACGGCTGTAAAATAGGTAAAACCGGGTGGTTTTCATTGCTCGGCAAGGCACTTTAGTTGCTGGACATCCCCATGTTGCCCCCTCTTACATCCGGATGTACCGAGTCTCTACACCCGGATGTTAAGGAAGGCAACATGGGGGTGTTTACGGAATTATGTGCTTGTTTCTGCTAAAAAAAGAGAGGACTTTTGTGAAATGAAGAACCGTATTTCTCCAATTTAATACCTATTATATTCGTTTTTACATTTGTTTATTCGATTATTTCATATGCTTTTTCAAAAGCAAAAGAAAACAATGTGCTGTTTTTCAATAATATGATAAAATGCAATGTTTCAGAAGTGATAGAGGAGTGATAGAGGGAAACGTCCTGTATCACTGTCTCTAACTCTTGAATATTAATAGCCACAACCTTCGTAGTGATAGAGTGATAGAAGATTTGTAGAAAACTCCGTATGGAGATCACAACCTTGGAAAATTTTGATGCGGTTGCCCTGTCTTCGTTTCCTTATGGTAAATCTGTATGTTTAAATTTTAGAAGGATTCCGTGTGAAGTAATTTCGGTAAAGTGAACGTATCGTAAGGATATACCTGATTGTGTTGGCAGTCTTTACGGTTATACCTGGTTCTTCGGGATCATCTACTAAATCTAGTCTACGCAACTAATCGTGATTATTTAAAGTAAACATATTAAGAAACACAAAAAAAGCCCGTATCCAACTTCACAGTTACATACGGACCAAACAAATAACAAACTCTACTTATATGAAAAAACAAATACTACTAACTTAATCGTCTTAGGAATTTCTTTGGATATAATTCCTAATTCATTTTATCATATAACAGCACATAATTCAGTTTGGTTCAGAAATAATGAAAAAAACTATCTTCCGATCAGCTTAGCCATACATTATAATCCTGTATTACAGAAATATATCATTTCTGTAATAAGTAATATCATTTTTTAAACATGATCATTTTTTCTTTCTTGTACTTTTAAAATCAAAATTCAACCTAAAAAGATATTACCATGAAGGAATTGAAAATGTTTATTGATGGCAGATTCATAGAACATGAATCTGGAAAATGGATTAAGGTATTAAATCCTTCTACTGAAGAAGTTATATCATTAATGCCGGACGGTACGGTCGAAGATGCTAAAAGAGCGATCGATGCAGCAGAAAAAGCTCAGGGTCAATGGGAAAGGACACCTTCTATAGAAAGGGCCGCTTATCTGACCAAAATTGCAGCCGGTATCCGCAAAAGAGAAAAGGAACTGACTGATATAATTGTTCGTGAAGGTGGAAAGACGCAAGGCCTGGCTAATGTGGAAGTTCTTTTTACGGCAGATTATATCGATTATATGGCTGGATGGGCCCGCCGGTATGAAGGTGAAATCATCCCCAGCGACCGTCCGCGTGAAAGCATATTCCTGTTCAAGAAAGCAATTGGTGTAACAACCGGTATTCTTCCTTGGAACTTTCCATTTTTCTTGGTTGCACGCAAAGCAGCCCCGGCTTTGATTACCGGTAATACGATCGTGGTAAAACCGAGTCAGCTGACACCTGAAAATGCATACGTTTTTGCACAAATTGTAGAAGAAGTCGGTTTGCCAGCCGGAGTTTTCAACTTAGTGAACGGACGTGGTTCGGTGATAGGTCATGAGTTGGCAGCAAATCCGAAAGTTGGCATGGTCAGCCTTACGGGAAGTGTAAGTGCCGGACAACAGACAATGGCAGCAGCAGCTCCTAATATAACAAAAGTATCTTTGGAATTAGGAGGAAAAGCTCCTGCAATCGTGATGGAAGACGCAGATATAGACTTGGCGGTGAAGTCGATCATTGCTTCACGCGTTATCAATACCGGACAGGTATGTAATTGTGCGGAGCGGGTTTATGTAGATAAAAAGATCAAAGATATCTTTATGGAAAAGCTTGTGGCCGGTATGAAGCAGGTGAAAGTCGGCAATCCGAACGAGATCGCAGACTTGGATATGGGGCCACTGATCGAAGCAAATGCTTTGGCTGCCATGGAGCAAAAAGTTGAAAAGGCGGTTCGGCAGGGAGCCAAACTTCTATGTGGCGGTCATCGGATCGGAACAAAAGGATATTTCTTCGAACCTACAGTGCTGGATTGTGCCACACAAGAAATGGATATCATACGGGAAGAGACCTTCGGCCCTATCCTGCCCATTGTCGAATATACGGATATCGATGATGCGATTGCATGGGCAAATGACTGTGAGTATGGACTGACATCTTCCGTCTATACCCAAAATCTGGACTATGCATTCAAGATCATGCGCTCGCTGAAATTTGGCGAAACATATATCAATCGTGAGAACTTTGAAGCTATGCAAGGTTTCCATGCCGGATGGCGTAAGTCCGGAATCGGCGGTGCAGATGGGAAACACGGTCTTGAAGAATATTTACAGACGCATGTCGTTTATATAGAAACCAAAGAATAGAAGATCGCCTTTATTATATGGCCGTGCCATCGTTACGACACAATTGTGCCAATGCGACTCGTCTGTTGTGCCAATGCTGTGGCACAACAGACGAGTCGCTTATACTTGCTCCAACAGGTAGTATTCGGAAAGGATATCCCGCACTTTCTCTGGTGTCAGACGTCCATAAACTTTTCCGGCAATCGTGACGACCGGAGCCAGTCCGCAAGCCCCCACACAACGTAGACAATCCAATGAAAACAGGCCGTCGGATGTAGTCTCTCCAACTTTGATCTCCAACTGGCGCTGGAACTCTTCCAAGACTTTCTCGGCTCCACGTACATAACAGGCCGTTCCCAGACAGACGGAAATAGGATATTTCCCCTTCGGAGTCATGGTAAAGAACGAATAGAACGTCACAACTCCATATACTTTGGAAACCGGAATATGCAACCGGCCGGCGATGATCTCTTGCACTTCGCGAGGCAGATAACCGAATATGCCTTGGGCGGCATGCAATATGTTGATCAGTTCTCCCGGATCGTTATTATGTTCATCACAGACAGCCAACAATTCATCGATCTTCATCTGAATCAAATGTATCTTCATCTTATCCATCGTTTATCCCTCCTGATTTTCTTGCGTAAACATGTTAATGGCTTCCTTACGGTCGAAGTAGTGCGTATGCAACAGCTTGTGGGCACGCGGTCCGCACGGTTCTCCCAGATAGTCGGCATAAAGAGCTTGAATATAAGGATTCTCATGGCTCTTGCGAAGTGTCTTGCTGCGATCCTCCTGATAGAGAGCCGCCGCACGTTTGCGCAGCACCTCCATCCTGCCCCTGTGGAACGGTTGGCCGCCACCACCGATACAACCACCCGGACATGCCATAACTTCGATGGCATGATAGGGCGACATGCCGTTTTGAACTTGTTCAATCAGTTTGCGGGCATTGCCCAAACCATGTGCAATCCCTATTTTTATAGGTGTTCCGTCGAAGTCTATCGTAGCACTGCGAATACCTTCCAACCCGCGGAGTTCTTCAAAATCAATTTTAGGAAGAGTTTTTTTCGTATATAGCTCGTACGCCGTACGGCAAGCAGCTTCTATCACGCCACCGGTTGTTCCGAAGATAACTCCGGCTCCTGTCGATTCGCCTAACGGACGATCGAAATCGCTATCTGGCAGTTCCGCGAAGTTTATGTTTGCATAGCGGATCAGGCGGGCCAATTCGCGCGTATAGATCGAAATATCGACATCCGGATTGCCATCGACCGCAAATTCCGGACGACTGGCTTCATATTTCTTTGCCAGGCAGGGCATGATCGACACGACAACGATCCGCTTTCGGTCTACTCCCAATTTTTCGGCAAAATAACTTTTGGCAATTGCACCGAACATCTGCTGTGGGCTCTTAGCCGTCGACAGGTTGTCTAATAATTCCGGGAAATGCTGTTCGACGAAACTGACCCACCCCGGACAGCAACTCGTCATCAACGGCATTTTTACTTCCTGATCGCCTTTCAAGTATTTCCCGATCCGCTGCAACAGTTCTGTCCCTTCTTCCATAATAGTCAGGTCGGCGGCAAAATCCGTATCGAAAACATAATCGAAGCCCAACCTGCGGAGGGCGGAAACCATTTTACCCGTTACCAATGTCCCCGGTTCATATCCGAAATCGCGTCCCAAAGCCGTACGGACAGCCGGAGCTGTCTGGGCTATCACGATTTTGTCCGGATCGGCCAGCGCATCCAACACCGGCTGTTGTGTATTCCGTCCGCTCAACGCGTTTACCGGGCAGACCGATACGCACTGGCCGCAATAGGAACACGTACTACCGGCAATATCCCGTTCGAAAGCCGTAGAGACGGCTGCATTAAAGCCTCGATTGACAGCAGTCAAAGCCCCAACGGTCTGGATATTATTACACATGGTCTCGCAACGGCGGCACATGATGCACTTGTTCATGTTGCGCACGATAGACGGTGAACGGTCTATCTGGAATGTGGACATCTCGCCTTTATAGCGAATCTCGCGTATCCCCAGGTCGTGGGCGATGGTTTGTAGTTCACAATGTCCATTGCTACTGCAAGTCAGACATTCTGCCGGATGGTTGGACAGGATCAGTTCCATTACGGTTTTCCGGGCATTCATCACGCGTGGGCTGTGTGTTTGCACAACCATCCCTTCCATACACTCCGTTTTACAGGAAGGAGCCAAATTACGGCGACCTTCTATTTCAACTACGCAGATACGGCAAGCACCCGGATTATTTTCATAGTGCAAATCTTCCAACTTCATATAGCAAAGAGTCGGAATGCGGATACCCATTCCTTTTGCAGCATCCAGGATCGTGGTTCCTTTGGGGACTTCCACTGGTTTTCTATCTATAATAAGCTTTACTGTTTCCATACATTTAATTGTCATTGTCCATTCTTCACTACTTTAGTGCACATAAATAGCACCGAACTTACATCTCTCTATACATGAACCGCACCGGATACAAGTCTGCGGATCAATCACATGCGGAACTTTCTTGTCTCCCGTGATCGCATTCACCGGACACATCCGGGCACAAAGCGTACATCCCTTGCATTTCTCTGGATTGATAAAATATTGCGTCAGTTCGCGACATTGATGAGACGGACAACGTTTTTCCTTCACGTGAGCCAGATATTCATCATAGAAGTTATCCATCGTAGACAAAACTGGATTGGGCGATGTCTGTCCCAAACCGCACAAGGCAGTGTCTTTGATCACACCAGCCAAGTTACGAAGCCGTTCCAGATCCTCGATCGTTCCGTTGCCGGACGTAATCTTTTGTAACATCTCGTGCAACCGTTTGTTGCCAATCCGGCAAGGAGCACATTTGCCACATGACTCCTCGACCGTGAAATCCAGATAGAATTTGGCCATAGCGACCATACAATCGTCTTCGTCCATCACAATCATCCCCCCCGACCCCATCATCGAACCGGCAGCCAAAAGATTGTCATAGTCGATCGGCAAATCCAGATGCTTCTCAGTCAGGCAGCCACCTGAAGGACCTCCTGTTTGCACAGCCTTAAATTTCTTTCCATCTTTGATGCCTCCTCCTATACCGAAGATCACTTCGCGTAACGTCGTCCCCATCGGAACCTCTATCAGCCCAACGTTATTTACTTTTCCCGCAAGGGCAAAGACTTTCGTCCCCTTACTTTTCTCCGTACCTATACTACTGAACCATTCAGCTCCCTTCAACAGGATAACCGGCACGTTGGCATATGTTTCCACATTATTCACATTGGTCGGGCAACCTTTGTAACCTTGTTCGCTTGGGAAAGGCGGTTTAACAGTCGCTTCTCCGCGAAGCCCCTCCATACTATGAATCAACGCCGTTTCTTCACCACAAACGAATGCTCCTGCCCCATAACGTATCTCGATATCGAAAGAGAAATCCGTCCCGAAGATGTTTTCACCCAGTAGACCATATTCTTTGGCTTGCCGGATTGCAATCTTCAACCTCTCTACGGCCAACGGATATTCGGCCCGGATATAAACCAGCCCTTTCGTGGCTCCCGTACAATATCCGTTGATCGCCATCGCTTCAACGATGGAATGCGGGTCACCTTCCAGGATGGAACGGTCCATGAATGCTCCCGGATCACCTTCGTCTGCATTACAGACGACATATTTCTGGAGAGCTTTCACCTTACGGGTTATCTGCCATTTCAAGCCGGTAGGGAAACCGCCTCCTCCCCTACCGCGTAAGCCACTGTCCATGATCTCTTTGATCACCGATTCGGGCGTCATCTCGGTCAAGGCTCTACCTAAAGCTACATAACCGTCGCGGGCGATATATTCGTCTATATTTTCGGGATTGATAAAACCGCAATTCCTTAGAGCGATACGGAGCTGTTTCTTGTAAAAATTGATATGCTTGGAATCCGGTACTTGCTCGTTAGTTTCGGGATTGACATATAGAAGCCGTTCTACCTTACGTCCCTTCACTAAATGCTCCCGGACAATGTCTTCGGCATCCGTCGGTTTTACCTGAACATAGAACGTATTGTCCGGAACCATTTTAACTATCGGCCCTTTTTCACAAAAACCGAAGCAACCGGTACGGATCACTTGGACAATATCCTGCAACTTATGTCGTTCGACGGCCTCTTTCAGATTTTGAAGTATAAGTTCACTCTGTGATGCACGACAGCCGGTACCGCCACACACCAGTATATAACTATTGTACTGTGCCATTATGTAAGTATTAAGTGTTTAAGGAAGTTTTGTTATTCCGGTTTAACAACCGTGTAAGTGACCGGGATAATATCGTCCAGCAGTTCCCCATTCCGGATATACCGGTCAATGATTTCATCCACTTTCGCTTTCTTCACATGTCCGAAAACAAGAGGTTCTTTACCTGGCAGGGTAACCTCGACAGTCGGTTCGGCATAGCAATACCCCATGCATCCGGTTTGTGTCACCAATGCATCTACTTTTTCACGATCCAGTGCTTCAATGAAATAATTCATGATCTCTTTGGCTCCGGCAGCGATCCCGCAAGTTGCCATAGATATCCGGATCTGTACCATTTGTTCAGGATGATTACTTTTTTCTCTAATATCCAAGGTCGAGCGCAAGGTTTCACGCATCTTCCGAAGATCATCCAATGTTTTCACTTTATTCATGGTCTACACTATTTTAAGGTATAATTCGCTCAAATAAGGTATATCTGCAAACATACATATTTTTCCGGAATAAAGCCTATCTTTTCTCTTTAATCCCAAGGCTATTGTGCAAAAATCGTTAGGGGATTAATAAAGCATAGCTTTAGGGTATCTAATGCTATGGGTTATGGAGCCTAAAGCTATGGGTTTTGAAATGAAAGTGAAAACAATATGTCGCCCTCTGCTATTTATCTTCGACAGCACGTGTCTGCAATACTTTGGAATTAGGTGGAACGCTATGGGTAAGCCAGATGTTACCACCAATCACGGAGCCGTGACCAATAGTGATCCTCCCTAAAATGGAGGCATTGGAATAGATTGTAACATAATCTTCGATAATCGGATGGCGCGGTACGTCCAGAGGCAATCCTTCTTCGTCCAAGGTAAAGCTTTTTGCACCCAATGTCACACCTTGATAAAGGCGGACATGATTACCGATTATAGCCGTCTGCCCGATCACAACACCCGTACCATGATCGATACTGAAATATTCTCCGATTTGCGCTCCCGGATGAATGTCTATTCCTGTATCCGAATGGGCCATTTCTGTTATAATACGTGGAATCACAGGCACACCGAGCTTCAGTAACTCATGTGCTACGCGCTGATAAAGAATGGCATGAATTGCCGGATAACAGAAAATAATCTCACTGGGGCTTTTGGCTGCCGGATCACCATCCAAGATAGCTTTCACGTCTGTCGATAGCAGATACTTGATATGTGGAACCTTATTGATAAAAGCAATGGCTATTTCAGAAGCACGATCTTTGGAATCACAACAACGTTCGACTTCAAAGCACAAGCCATTATAGATTTGTTCCTGCAACAGGTCGTAGGCCTGCTCCAGATATACACCCGTATAATATTGTATAGAATCCGTCTGTGCCTCCTGTTCCGTTCCGAAGAAACCGGGAAAAATAACCTTGCGGAGCAA